>NZ_JBFHGC010000409.1:0-2656 GCF_041583315.1 Ilyobacter sp.
ATACAAAAGACTCAAGATTTTAAAATTAAATGGTGGTGTGGAATGGCAACAGTTTTATATTGACAGCCAGGTCCACAGTCTAATATTAAGATCATTATGACAAAAGTTCTGAATCTCCTATAAGACGTTTTATCGTTGGTTTTGGCAGTGTAACATCATTCTTTTTTTTCTAAATCTTCTAAATACTTTTCATACTAAAATTTAAATTTATCTTCTTCATAATCATCGGCTTGTATTATTAATAACAGTCACCTACAGTCTTTTAAAATTAGCAGTAAAAAACTAACTCAACATTATACTTTAAATACATATATCTTTTTCATTAGTAGGTTACTTTATTTTTATTCAAAATAAAAGTTTTTAAGATTGTTAAAATTAACGTAAAATTGTTTTGTATAAATATATATAAGTGGATTGCTTGACGTGAAATATTCCCATATGTATAATGAAAATAGGGATATAATGGAGGAGGTTTTCTATGAAAAAATTATTAATAGCACTGGTTATATTTGTTGGAGGTATAACTGCAAATGCAGATATTATTTGGGACAGAAATACAACATTGGGAGACATTGTTAAACTAGGTGATGGCACTGAATTTATGAAGGATGAAAAAGTTATGGCTGCAATGTCTGAAATGATTGCAAGGGGCTATTCCAAAGGATATTCTGATGAGTTAATGGGTAGGGATTTACAGTTAAGGTTCTCAAGATTAGGAGAAGATGCAATGATGTACCTATTTTCAAATATTGATGGAGAAATAAATCTTAGTAAAGAAATAATTAAAATGGCAAACAATACATATAGAGATTAAATTAAATATCATAAAAATATTTTTAAAAATTAGTACACTGTGAGGTGTACTTTTTAATTACTGTTAAGTTTATACAATATAAATATATTGTATAAGATATCCCTTACGATAAACTTTCAAAAATGCTTAGCTGGATCAGTCACAAATTTGGAATGGTAAGATTCCGATAAAAAATCAAAGTTATTTAATCAAGTTTCGGAAAGGAAGACTTTGTACTAAGTAGTATACAAAAGGTAATATTTTTTAAATTTATCCGAAGGATAGATAGCTAATATAGCAGATTTAAGGAGGTTTTTATGTTATATAATCGTTTGGAAGCTAGTAAATCTGTATTGAGAAAATTCATTGTAATAACGGAAAACAGATATGATAAACTCATGATAAGACTGAATGAACAATTAAAAAATCCCAAAGAAAGTTTTTACGATGAAGAGATTTGGACTTTTTTATTGGCTTGTGGATATGCTGCTGGTGGGCAAAGTGGTTCAGATTTGTTGATAAGAAAATTATCTAAAAATAAATCTATAAAAGACGGGAAAATATTTATTGAGGGGCTCCCGGTTTCACCTCGAGAAGCAAGGGATGAGGGCAAAACACACGTAGATCTTGCGATCGGAAATATAAAGTTAAGACAAAATACAAAGGGTGGGATTGAATTAGAAGTCAAAGAAAATTCCTTTATAAATTTTTGTGAAGCTAAATGGTATTCTGACATTTCTAAAAGTGTGACCTACGATCAGGCGAGAAATCAACTTATAAGAATAATCGATAATGCAATTTGCTTTCAGAAAGAGGGTAAATATGCTGATAAAATTATGGTTACTCTGATAACCCCTGAAATTTTTAAAAGTAATGTCAGAAAATCCAGATTATATCAATATAAATTTGAGGATTATTTAAATGACAAAAATGAGATTTTGGAAGATTTGGATTTAAATCAAAATCGATTAAAGTTTAGACAAAATAAAAAGTGGAAATATCCTGACAATATCCCTAATAGACTAAAAAACTTAGAACTTAACTGGATTTCTTATGAAAAGAAGACAATATTCTAAAGATTTTAAAATTGGTGCTATAAATCAGGTTCTTCAGGAAGAAAAACCAGTTTCAAAAGTAGCTAAAAGTTTAAATATTTTACCAACTATTTTAAATAGATGGGTATATGAGTACAAAAATAATGGTGAGGTAGCTTTTTACGGGAATGGAAAAAAATTTAAAATAATGATTTTCAGTTGGAGATAATGAAAAATGAAATTTCTGAATTAAAGAAGGAGAACGAAATTTTAAAAAAGTTTCAGGCCTTCTTCATAGATCAAAACAAATAAGATTTGAATTTATAAAACAAAATAAAAACATATTGGATGTGAGAAGGCTATTCGGTATATTGAAGGTATCCAGACAAGGATATTATCACTATTTAAAAAAGAAAAAAAGTAGCAGAACCCTCGAAAACGAAGTTCCGTGTGAAGAAATCAGGAAAAATTTCCATGAAAACAAGGGAATTTATGGAAGTCCTAGTATTGCCTTTTCTTTTTTATCTATAGCCCACTTCTCCTTATTATTGTACAGAGTACCCATAACTATATTCATTTCTTTGCTTATTTCTTTTACTGAGAATTCTTTTTTACCCAAAATCTTTATCTTATTCCTCTCTATAATCTTCGGCATATTATCACCTCTTTAAATCTTATTTTATTGATAACAAATTAAGTTTAAATCACTGATTCTATTGGATTTCTATAATATAAGTTTACCTTAAAAATTATTTGTAATGAACTTTTAATTAAATAAATTTAGCCTGCTTAAATATGTATGGTAAATATAAGATTATAAAAATAAAAA
>NZ_JBFHGC010000410.1:0-2642 GCF_041583315.1 Ilyobacter sp.
AGGAAAAAAATGGTATTATTGATTTTGAAAGATTAGCAGAAATCAAAAAAACAAATCCAATCCCATTAGTTATACATGGTTCAACTGGAATATCTGACGAGCAACTCATTAAAATGCGTTATTATGGTATTGGAAAAATGAATATAGGGACTGCTGTTAGAATGGCATTTGGAAATACATTGAGAGATGTTCTCCAAGAGAATCCTGATACTTTTGACAGAATTCAACTTGTCCAAAAACCAATGGAAGAAATGCGTAAAGTTATTGAAGAAAAATATAAATTACTCGGTTGGGGATAAACCCCAAGGTTTCAAATAAAGAGTATATAGAATATACTCCCCCTATCAAATAGACAGTAAAAAATAAAGATATAAATAGCCAAAGTCCTAAATTCAAGTGGACTTTGGCTATTTATATTCCTCTACAACCTCTTTAGGTTATCCACAATGTAGACTAAATCCCTTTTTGGGCTTATTCTTTTATATTCTTCCAAAGGCTCATTCATTCCTAACATACTGTTAAATCAATCTCTAATACATTTATTTTTCATCATAATTATTTATATACCTCAAAAAAAGTAGGAGGGTGACCCTTTTGGGTCACCCTCCTCTTTAACAAAAGTTTATTTTACATTCTTTAAAATCAATGCTGTTCCCATTCCTCCACCAATACAGAGGGATGCCAATCCAAAATTTATCCCACTTTTTTTCATCTCATGGATAAGGGTAGTAGCAATCCTATTCCCACTGGCTCCTACAGGATGCCCTAAAGCTATAGCTCCTCCATTTACATTGGTTTTATCGGTAAACCAATCCATGGTAACATCATGTTGTCTAGTTAATTCTGTCATCACTCCAAGAGATTGAGCTGCAAAGGCTTCATTTAACTCAAGTAATTCCATCTCTTTTAGTTTCATTCCAGCTTTGTTCAAAGCATTTTTTATAGCAGGAACTGGTCCCATTCCCATGATAGATGGATCTACTCCACCTTGTCCAGTGGCAACGATCTCTACAAATGGAGTAAGGTTATATTTTTTTACCGCTTCCTCTGAAGCCACAAGCATTACACTGGCACCGTCATTTATTCCAGAAGCATTTCCTGCTGTAACTGTTCCATCTTTTTTAAAGACAGTTCTTAGTTTTCCTAACTTTTCTAAAGTTGTTTTTCTATTGGGATGTTCATCTGTATCAAAAATTACAGTTTCCTTTCTAGATTTTACTTCTACAGGTACTATCTCATCTTTAAATCTACCACTGTCTATAGCAGCTATAGCTTTTCTTTGAGATTCTGCTGCAAAAATATCTTGAGATTCCTTGGATAAATTATATTTTTCAGCTATATTTTCAGCTGTAACTCCCATATGATACCCTTGGAAAGCATCTGTAAGAGCATCACAAACCATATGGTCTACAGTTTGAAAGTCTCCCATTTTATGCCCAGATCTAGTAGCTTCAGGAATTAAATACGGTGTTTTTGACATGGATTCCACTCCTCCAGCCATTATCAGATTAGCATCTCCAGATTTTATAGCATTATATGCTAACATTACAGCTTTCATTCCACTTCCACAGATTATATTGACTGAATATGCCGGAACTTCCACTGGAACACCTCCGTCTATAGCAGCCTGTCTTCCCACTCCCTGTTTTTGCCCTGCTGAAAGTACATTTCCCATTATCACTTCATCTAAATTTTTAGGATCTATCTTAGTTTCTTCAATTATATTTTTTATAACTGTTCCACCCAATTGTCCTGCTTTTACACTACTTAAACTTCCCATAAATCTACCTACTGCTGTTCTCTTAGCCGAAACTATGTATACTTTTGACATTTTAACACCCCTTATAAAAAATTATTTTATTCATTCTTTTTTTACCTAAACTTTATGGCCTAATGGTACTTTCTTCCTTGATATCGTAAAATCATATTTGTAAAATTCACTTAAAAAGTAAAGTACTTTATAATCTCATTCCACCATTTACACTAAGTGTATGTCCTGTAACGTAACTTGAATCATCACTTGCTAAAAATAATCCTGCTTTTGCTATCTCTTCAGGTTGACCCAATCTTCCTAACATTGTCGTCTTAGCGAATTTATCTAATAAGTCTTGTGGAACTGTTTTTAAGATATCAGTCATACAATAACCTGGGGCTATTGCATTTACCCTTACTGCTGCACCTTTTCTTGCAAATTCTTTGGCCCATGTTTTAGTCAAACCAAGAACTCCTGCCTTAGTAGCTGAGTAGTTAGCTTGTCCTACATTTCCATATTCTCCTACTACCGATGAAATATTGATTATAGACCCTGATCCTGTAGTCATCATATGAGGTCCTACGAATTTAGTCAGATTAAATACACCTTTTAGATTAACATCTATTACCACATTCCACATGTCATCTGTTATCTTATGAGTAAGGGCATCTCTTGTGATTCCTGCATTATTTACCAAAACATCTATCTTTCCATATTTTTCTACTGCATAATTAAATAAAGCCTCACAACCTTCTGGATTAGTTACATTTAGTTTATATCCCTCTATATTTTCCGCTGTATAAGTTAAATCTCCCATGTCTGCTGCGATTACTTTTGCTCCATTTTTAGCAAATAATTTTGCCATCTCGGCACCTATTCCATTAGCCCC
>NZ_JBFHGC010000411.1:0-2636 GCF_041583315.1 Ilyobacter sp.
CTTATCCAGTTCAAGAAAAGGGATCTGCATGAAAAGAAAGGTTATAACGAAGCGGGAACTAGAACACTGATTAAAAGAAAAAATAATTATAAACAGGGGGACAAGTATGGAAAAAAATAAATTTGAATATAGGGTAATTGGGATCAAACATAAAATAATAAAAGATGATATTGGAATTACTGACAATTCTGGTGTAGTCTCAGAAGAGGATATGGATGGGGAGTGGTTTGAAGCGGATTTAAGTTATTTCATAGGTAAAGGTGAACGTCCTGATGAATAAAACGCAAGAGAAAATAAAGAGGGAACGTCAAAAACTGACCAATCAGATAATAGAAAATCTAGAAAAGGAAGGCTCTATATGGAAAAAGGGATGGAATTCAGAACTTTTAACTCCCTATAACCCTACCAACGGGACAAATTATAAAGGGTACAACAGGATCAAGTTGATGATGGCGGCAGAAGATTCTAAATCCACGGATCCACGATGGATGACCTATAAACAGGCTCAGGAAAAGGGGTGGCAAGTCAAAAAAGGCTCCAAAGGAGTATCATGTGAATATTGGAAATTTGAAAAAGAGGTAAAAGAAAAAGACTCAGAAGGAAATGAAATAATAAAAAAAGAAAAACTTAAAATTCCTTTTGGAAACTCATTCACTTTGTTTAACGGGACAGATATCGATGGTATACCTGAGCTATCTAAAAGAGAAAACGTAGAGAGCAGTGAACTCAGGTTTATAAACGATACGCTGATAAAATCTTCAGAATGTGAAATCAATGAAATGGCCACCGACCGGGCTTTTTATAGACCATCTGAAGATAAAATATACCTTCCTCTTAGGGATTCCTTTGAGAAACCTCAGGAATTTACAGCTACTCTTATACATGAGATGGCCCACAGTACTGGTCATGAATCGAGGTTGAACAGAAAAAAAGGTAAATCCTTTGGGGACGAGCTCTATGCCAAAGAGGAGCTAAGGGCTGAATTGTCTTCAGTCTTCACTCAAAATAATTTAAATCTAAAACTGGATGCAACAATTGACAATCACTCTGCTTATATAAAATCATGGATTCAAGTTTTGAAAAATGATCCAAATGAAATCTCAAGAGCTGCAGCTGATGCAGAAAAGATATCTGACAGGCTGATAGTAAACTATAGAGAAACTGAGAAGGAAAAAATCCAGGAACTGATAGAAAAACCATTAAAAATTGATCCTTTCAGAGGACTTGTAGTCAGACACCACTATAGCGAGGCAAAGTCTGAGCTTGGAATAGAAGACAATACTATCCTTAGGGGAAGAAAGGCATATGAGTATCTTGAAAAAGTTGTCGATTTAGATAAAAAAAAATATCTTCAAAATAATAACCAAAATTCTAAAACTACATTTTACAAGACCAAGTTTACTTTTAAGCTGGGAGAATACGAGAAAGATAACAATGAGGCTGTGAGATATGATTTGGGAATCGGAGAGTTTGGAGGCCATACCAAAGTGTCATCTGCTCTTAAATTTCGTTTTAACGAGCATTTAGAAGCTCTGAATAATCAAAAAGAGTACTGGTGTTCTAAGCATGATATAAGTGAGAAAGAATTTGGCAGAGAACTGCAAAATATGGAAAAAGACATAGAAAAAATGGTAAAAAATCTAGAATCAAAAGAGCTAAAAAATGAGAAACAAAAACAGCCTAAAACTATAGGAAAAATAATATATCCACATAAATGTAAATCCAGAGAAAGAAGCAGGGACTTGGAGCGGTAAAAAAAGAACAGTGTAAATATAGATTGGTTTATATTGTCCTATAATAATAAAAAATTACAGATTTTTTATTATTATTTTGTGAGCCTTTTCAGGGCTCTCTTTTTGTTCGGAGGGATAAAAATGGCTAAAAAATACAGTAAGGAAGAAAAAAGAAAATATTTTAAGAAACAGATGAAAGAAATCAAAGGAACCATTAAAGATAAAATTCAGAGCTTCCTGGAGAACTCTGATGAGCTTAAAAAGTTTATAGACTTCAGAAGGCAGCACTTCTATTCTTACAGTCTGAACAACAGCGTTCTCATATATAAGCAATGTCCTGAGGCAAGCTATGTGGCTGGGTATAATAAATGGAAAAGCCTGGGGGTATTTGGTCAGAAAAGGTGAGAAAGGTTTATCTATACTGATACCTATTATAAAAAATAACGAAGATGAAAAGACTTCCACAGAGAAGAAAGTTATTTACGGGTTTAAGAAGGGAACTGTATTTGATATCTCACAGGTTGAAGCCACTTCTGAGGCTGTAGCATTACCCAGTATAGATATAAGTATAAAAGAGACAGAGCCATGGGTATGACAGACGGTAAAAATATCTACGTAAAACCCACTGACAATTTTGTAGATATGGCAGAAGTACTTATACACGAATTTACACATTTTTGGAATCACTATAAAGAAAATAGATATAAGCTTACAAAGAATCTGAAAGAGTCTGAAGCTGAGTTATGTACTCTCATCTTCGGCTCTTACTTTAATTTGGATATAAACGAAGCTTATAAGTATTTATCTATGTATCGCAAAGAAAGAGATATAGGCCAGTGTTTCGAGACAGCATACAGGACTTTCGAGTATATAGTAGACGGGTCTGAAAATAAGAAGGGCTTA
>NZ_JBFHGC010000412.1:0-2635 GCF_041583315.1 Ilyobacter sp.
GCCTATTCGCAGGACGAGCGTGAAGAAATATAATAAATTTTGCGTTAAGAAAATACAATGTCTGAGCGAAGCGAGTTTTGTATTTTTAGTAAAATTTATTATATTTTAGCTTGGACAAGACAAGGCTTGATTTTTGGTTACTTTTCATCAAGGAAAAGTAACATCAACTTCAGAGAAATTCAGTAATTCATAAAAAAAAGCCCCCTAAACACAGGAGGCCTTTACATAATTTATTTTGTAACAAGTTTTAACTCTACAGGAATAAATTCAGCTGTTGTTTCACCTTTTAATACTTTTGAAGCTGTCTCTACTCCTATAGCCCCTATCATAGCAGGCTGTTGTGCCACTGTTGCAGCAAGAGTTCCTGCCTCTACAGCTTTTACAGCGTCATCAGTGGCGTCAAATCCAACCACTAATATACTTCTTCCGCTTCCTTCTATGGCTTTTAATGCTCCTAGAGCCATCTCATCATTGTGAGCAAATACTGCATCTATTTCAGGTACTGCCTGAAGAATATTCTCCATTACATTAAGTCCTTTAGTTCTGTCAAAATCAGCAGCCTGTTGTGCCACTACCGTAATATTGTTTGCAGCAGCTTCATTGAATCCCTGACCTCTGTCTCTTGCTGCAGTAGTACCTGGAATCCCTTGAAGTTCCACTACTTTTCCGTCTTTCCCTATTTTCCCGACTATAAATTCTCCTGCCATTTTTCCACCGGCTACGTTGTCAGAAGCAATGTGTGTTACTACCTCTCCGCCATTTGCTCCTCTGTCCAGTGTTATCACAGGTATTTTACTCTCATTTGCAGCCATTACTGCTCTTGCCACTGCATCAGAGTCTGTAGGGTTTATAAGGATTACATTTACACCTTTTACCACTAGATCTTCCACATTAGCCAGCTCTTTTGCAGGGTCATTCTGAGAATCTAATATGATAATTTCCATTCCCAACTCTTTAGCCTTGGCCTCAGCACCTTCTTTCAAAGTTACAAAGAACGGGTTGTTCAGAGTAGACACCACGAGACCTACCTTACCTGCAGATTCTGTTTCCGGAGCTTTTTTCTCACCGCAACCTGTCAGCACAACCATCAATAAAACTGTAATCAAAGTAAAAATCTTTTTCATTTTTTTCCTCCTTTTTTTATTTTTTGGATTTTCTATCCATTAGTACCGCTGCTAATATAACCAATGCCTTTATCATAAGCTGATAGTATGATGATACATTCAGCAGATTAAGAGCATTTCCCAGAACCCCTATAATCAGGGCCCCTGTAATCGTACCTGTGATCCTTCCTATTCCCCCTGCAAGACTTGTACCTCCTAGTACCACTGCTGCTATGGCATCTAGCTCATATCCGCTTCCTGCAGTAGGCTGAGCCGAAAATAACCTTGCTGTTACTACTATTCCAGCCAGTGCAGACAAGACTCCGCTGATGGCATAGACTTTTGTCTTTACCCTGTCCACATTTATACCAGACAGTTTTGTAGCTTCCTCGTTTCCTCCCACGGCATATACATATCGTCCAAATTTTGTATGATTCAGCACATAGTAAGATACGCCGTATACGACTGCCATTATATATATTGGCGTAGGAATCCCCAGTATGCTTCCTGCCCCTATACTTCCAAAGAGTGATGTGTTACTTCCGAATCCTATGGATATCGGCTTCCCGCCTGTAAATACAAGTGTGGCACCTCTCATGAGGGTCATTGTTACCAGAGTGGTGATAAAGGCCTGTAGTTTGCCGTAGCTTATAAACATTCCGCTCAGCATTCCCAGTATCCCACCTACCACCAAGGATACTACTACGGCTACAAAAGCATTCTGTCCCGATGCCAAAAGGCTCGCAGATATTGCACCGCAGAAGGCCAGGATAGATCCCACTGAAAGGTCGATTCCTCCTGTGAGGATTACAAAGGTCATCCCTGCTGAAATAATTGCATTTATAGAGGTCTGCCTCAGTACATTCAGCATATTAGGTGCTGAAAGGAATCTCGGATTCATAAAGGATACCAAAACTGCAAATATTAAAAGTCCTATAAAAGGCTTATTTCTCATTAAAATGGAACTCTTCTTCTGAGTCGACTCCAGTGTCGTCTGATTATTCATCTCTATCCTCCTTCAGGCCCACGGCACACCTCATTATTTTTTCCTGACTTGCATCTTTAGCCGAGAATATTCCTGTTACACTTTTTTCATGCATAACCATTATTCTATCGCTGAGTCCTATTACTTCAACCATTTCAGAGGATATCATCAGGATGCTCATTCCGTGTTTTTTTAGTTCATTTATAAGATCGTATATCTCTTTTTTAGCTCCTACATCTACTCCACGTGTTGGTTCATCTAGTATCAGTATCTTTGGTCCTGTCATCAGAGCCTTGGCTATGGCCACTTTCTGCTGGTTTCCTCCGCTGAGATTTTTTATTATCTGGTCCATCCCCGGGGTTTTTATATTAAACCTTGAAATATAAGAATCCACCAGGTCTTTCTCATCATTTTTATTAAGACTTTTAAAATTGCTCTCAAATTTTTCCAGAGAGGATATACTCATGTTTTCCTTCACTGAAAGTCCTAGTATGAGCCCCTCTTTTTTCCTGTCTTCAGGCACATAGGCTATCTTGTTTTTCAGACC
>NZ_JBFHGC010000413.1:0-2632 GCF_041583315.1 Ilyobacter sp.
CTTAAAGAGAACTATTCTTCAGAATTAAATCGACCTATAAATTAAAATATAGAAATTAAGTTTACAAGTTTTAATTTATAGGCCAATTAAAAATAAATAGTATAAAAAAAGCAGGTTTTTCAACCTACTTTTTTACAGTAATTAATCCAAACTCGGTAATTTTTCGATGGCGCGTTTTTCCAATAAATTTTTAGCGTTAATATATACCTCTGTAACTTTTGTATCAGCATGACCTAAAAAATCTCTTATCTCCATAATATCCGATCCCTGAAGAGAAAGTTCTGTGGCTACAGCATGACGTATATTATGCGGACTTATATCTTTTTCTATCAACTTACCCATATTTTGTATAATGGCATATAGCGAACTATATGAAAGCTGGATATTATTTAAAAAGTCAGAGGGGAATATATATCTATCCTCTATCTGGGAACTAGATAAAAGATATAATTTTTTTATATAGTTTTTATAGGAAAATATCTTTTCTACACATTCTTGATGAAGAGCCTTATACTGCTCACGGCCACTTTTGGTTTTTTCCAGTTTGATCACGTACTCACCTTCACGCTTAATTATGTGACTATATTTTAGATTCAGAAGTTCCTGACTACGCATACCAGTATAAAACAGTGTATATACTATTACTCTGTTTCTGTAACTTTTATCATCAAAAACTTCGTGTTTTTGAAGTATCTCTTTTATCTCTACAAAAGAAACCTTCAGTACATTTTCAAAATTATGCCTGGATACTTTCAAGAGATGGATAAATTTAAAAGGGTTGTCATATCCATGTTTCTCAATCTCATTATAAAGACTTTTCAGTGATGAGATTATCTTATTGACAGAGGTATTTTTCAGATCTCGCTCCTCTATAAGGTGATAAACATAGTCCTCTATATCCCCCTTCTCCACATCAGCCATAAGTTTGATTATTTCATCCTTATGAAATTCACCGCTTCCCTCATAGACAAAATTTAAAAATTTATTTAGGTAAAACATATAGTCTTTTAATGTTTTTTCAGACTTATACATGGAAAAAATATTTTTAGAATTTTGGTTTCTTTTTCTTTTTTTTCTGATTCCAACTTCAAAATTATCTTTTTTTGCTATATCCATAATATTAACCTTTCGAGTAATATAGTCCCGATATAAAAAGTCCTCTAAAATTAAATATGGAAATTATTGGGTTTTCATTTTAAAATCCAAAACTTCCACAACTACATCTCTGCCATCAATATCATCCACATTTATATGTCTTTTGACTTCAAATTTTTCTCCGGCTTTTAAGTTATTGACACTGATCAATTTTCTGAGGGAATATTCATCTCCAAATAAAATTTTTACTTTATAAACAGCATATTCTAAATCATATCTGGAATAGTTTACAACATCAAAACTTACACGTCTGAATTTATTTTCTTTTGCGTCTACATTCAGATTTTCTACCTTCACCATCTTTTGGAACTCCATTTTCCGGTGATAGTTATCCATAGTTTCCCAGGTTTTATCAGATTTTAAAACAATCTCCTCATCCCTGGAGTTTCTTACCACTTCTACTTCTCCTGCATATGCCATACTTCCTAACAAAATGATAGAAGCTGCGACTAGACACAATTTCTTCATTAGACACCTCCTAAAAAATATCCGTTAAAGTGACCTCTTTTACCTCACCAAGTGGAAGATCTCCAAGCTCTAAATTCCCGAAACGAAGTCTCTTGAGATAGACTACCTTATTTTCAACTGCATCAAGCATTTTTTTTACCTGATGAAATCTTCCTTCACTTATAGTCAGTAAAATTTCCATATTATTTATTATCTGAACTTTTGAAGGTTTCGTAACATACCCTCCTATATCAACTCCTTCTTCTAATAATTTTACTGACTTTTCGTCTATTTCCTTTAAGAGTTTTACCTGATAAGTTTTATCCACATGTTTTTTAGGAGAGAGGAGTTCATGGGCTATTTTCCCGTTGTTTGTGAATAAAAGAAGTCCCTCTGTATCTTTATCTAATCTTCCAACTGGAAAGAGATCTTTTCTGTTTACCCACTCTGGAAGAAGCTCCATTACGGTTTTTTCTCTTGCATCTTCCGTAGCAGTTATAAATCCGGCAGTTTTATTCAATATATAAAACCTGTCCTCCTTGTACTCCAAGACAGTTTCTCCCATCCTTACCACATCATTTTCCAAATCTATTTTTTCCTTTGGAGAGCTCGTCCTTCTGCCATTTATGGTTATCTCATTTTTGGATATTATTTCCTTTACCTCTCTTCTGGTTCCTATGCCACATTCAGTTAGAAATTTATCTAGTCTCATTTTACCTCCTTGTAAAATAAAAGCAGCCCCAAGGCTGCTACATTGTAATTGTAGGATCTACAGGTTTATCATTTTTACGAATTTCATAGTGAAGATGGGGTCCAGTGGACAATCCGGTATTTCCAGTCTTTGCTATAATCTGACCTTTTGAGACTTCTTCTCCTTCTTTTACCAGCCATCTGTTAAGATGTGCATATCTGCTTTCATATCCGTTATCATGCATTATTACTACTACTTTTCCATATCCGCTCATCCATCCGGTATATGTCACTGTCCCGGAATAAGGAGCATATACAGGAGTATTCATGCTTGCCCTCA
>NZ_JBFHGC010000414.1:0-2621 GCF_041583315.1 Ilyobacter sp.
AAGATTTTCTCCATGGTAAAATTTATCATACCTACGAAAAAAGCAATAAGCAGAACCATTGTCACTGCCATTATATAGCTGGAAAAATATCTGGTGTTGGATATATAAGATATGTCCTTCACCACCATAAGTCTGCTTCCCTTTGGAAAAAGATTATTTTCTGGAATATCAGATATCATGAGATGATATCTTTTGTTAGGCACGATCACCACGTCAAAACCAGTTTCTTCAGACTCTGAAGCTTTTTCCAATATAATAGCTGAATCTTCTAAACTAAAAGCTTCCATGTAGATTCCGTTGTTATCTTTATCTACCACCAGAAAAGAGATGTCCTTTCTTAATTTCCCTGTTTCCCTCTGAAAATCAAACTCACTTTTTTCTAATACTGAGTTGAAAATCTTCACTTCTGCTGCCAGTTCCTTATCAATCTCATTCATAATTAAAAGCTGTATCGTATAGTTGAAAAGCAATAAAATTACCACTATCGCCACAACTGCCATGAGAGAGCTGATAAGAAAAATCCTGCCCCTCAGTTTGTCTTTAGAATAGATAATCTCTTTCAGACTAAAAATTAAGCTTTTAATATATATCCTACTCCTCTCACGGTGTAGATCAGTTTATCGTCAAAATCCCTGTCTATTTTTTTTCTAAGGTGATTTATATACACGTCTACTACATTGGTGTCTGTGAGAAAATCTATATTCCATACTTTTTCTGCTATCATTGTCCTGGTGAGCACCAAATTCTTGTTTCTGATGAAATATTCCAAAAGGGAAAACTCCTTTAGGGTGAGTTCTATATCTTTCCCTCCCCTTTTTACCTCTCTGTTTAAAAGGTTTACTGTGAGACCCTTGGCAGCTATTATATTTTCCTTGTCTTCAGAGTTTCTTCTCAGTACAGCTCTTATCCTCGCCAAAAGTTCTGCAAATACAAAGGGTTTTGTTATGTAATCGTCTGCCCCTGCATCTAGCCCCTCTACCTTATCCTGCACCTGATCTTTAGCCGACAGAAGTATTATATAAGCCGGATTTTTTTCCCTTCTGAGGATCCTGCAGACCTCTAAACCGTTTATCTTAGGTATCATCACGTCCAGTATGATAAGGTCATAGTTATTTATCGATGCCAGATAGACAGCATCTTCGCCATTTCCAGCTATGTCCACCTTATAACCTGCCTCTGTAAGCCCCTTTTTAAGGTAGGTCAAAATATTTTGTTCATCTTCGACAACCAGTATTTTCATAAAAAAATCACCCTTCCCCCGTAAAAATATTTTTACTGCATTTTTAACTTAGTCTTTACAAATTCCCCTTTTTTTTAAAGCTGGATACTATCTATATTATAAAACTCCTCTACAAGGAGTAAAATCCATTTAGAAACTCTTTGAGTGTATAGAGGTCATCTACACCGCACATCTCCCTGACAGAGTGCATCGCCAGCATAGGAAGCCCCAGATCAGCTGAATTTATATCTATATGACCAGCAGAAACAGGACCTAGAGTACTTCCGCCTCTTTCATCAGAGTGATTTACAAAGTACTGGTAAGGAAGTTCCTTATTATCGAATATACTTTTTACAACTGCACCGGAAAAGGCGTCTGTTGTATACGACTGGGCGGCACTTATTTTAACTGCAGCCCCTTTATTCAGCATGGGTCTATTGGTTATATCTGTTTTTTCTCCCTTTGCTGGGTGTACAGCGTGAGCTCCGTCTACAGATACCATAAAAGACCTGTACATAGCTCTGAAAAATTCCTCTCTCCCCCCTCCATCTTTAGAAGAGATTATCCTCTCCATTATGTTTAGAAGGAGGTTTGAGTCAGCTCCCTGCTTCGTCCTGCTTCCTATCTCCTCATTATCAAAACAAGCCACCACATTTATTCCCGAGTGATCTGTACATTCCATCATAGAAATCACTCCTGCATATGTTGAAGCAAGATTATCAATCTTACCGCAGGAGATAAATTCCTCATTCATCCCCGTAAGCATCCCCTTTGTATATTCATACAGAAAAAGCTCCATATCCAGAATTTCTTTTTTATCTATTCCGTATTCCGTGCTAAGAATATCTAGGATGAAATTTTCATTGTTTAATTCCCCATTTATAAGTGCTGCCACAGGAAGCATGTCCCTCTGTCTGGAAAGCTTTACACCTTCATTTACCTCCCTGTTCTGATGTATAGCAAGGTTGGGTATCACCAGAAGAGGTCTGTCTATATCCACCGTCAGCGATTCAGGTTCCAATATACTTTTTCCCTTAACCATTATACGGCCTGCTATAGACAGTGGCCTGTCCATCCAGGTATTTAGTATAGGTCCTCCGTAAACCTCTGTATTCAATCTCAGATAGTTTTTCTCTGATACGGAAACCGGCGAAGGTTTTATTTTAAATCCCGGAGTGTCTGTATGATTTGTGGTGATTTTAAAGAGACTCTCTCCTTTTCCTATTGAAAATGCTATTATAGTAGAATCATTTCTTTTCACATAATATTTTCCACCGGGATTTATCTCCCACTTATCACAAAGTTTCAGTTCTCTGTAGTTCCCCTCCACACAGAGCTCCTCTATACCCTTTACAACGTGATACACACTCTTTCCCCTATAACTGAAATCAATGAAGTCCCT
>NZ_JBFHGC010000415.1:0-2616 GCF_041583315.1 Ilyobacter sp.
GTATTTGGATGTATCTTTGCAGGATCAGTTCATGACTATCTGGCAGGTATGCTTTCACTCAGACACGATGGATCTACAGTAGCTGAGATAGTTGGTAAATATCTTGGGAACGGGCCAAAAAATTTCATGAGAGTATTCTCAGTAGTGCTGCTGATTCTTGTGGGAGTGGTATTTGTAGTGGGTCCTGCCGGTATACTGACAACTATAGTCCCAAGTGTAGGTAAGATGACCTGGGTCGGACTTATAATTTTTTATTATATTATAGCAACCGTTCTTCCTGTGGATAAACTGATATCCAAGATATATCCAATATTTGGTCTTTCTCTTATCATAATGGGACTGGGAATTGGTTTGGGACTTTTTGTAAAAGGATATCAGATTCCTGAGCTAACACTTCAAAACTTAAATCCAAAAGGCACTCCTTTTTATCCGTTCCTTTTTATAACAATTGCCTGTGGAGCAATATCAGGTTTCCATGCTACTCAGTCACCACTTATGGCGAGATGTCTCCAAAATGAAAAAGAGGGTAAAAAAGTATTTTTCGGTTCTATGATAGCAGAAGGAGTCATCGCTCTTATTTGGGCTGCTGCTGCAATGAGTTTCTTTGGTAGCACAGAAGGTCTTGCCCAGGCAGGCTCTGCAGGTGTAGTAGTAAACACGATTTCCAACTCAATGCTAGGTAAAGTTGGTGGAGCACTTGCACTTTTAGGGGTAGTCGCATGTCCGATCACCTCTGGAGACACTGCATTTAGAAGTGCAAGACTTGCAATTGCAGATGCTACGAAGCTTAAACAGGGACCTATAAAAAACAGATTTATTATTGCAATCCCGTTGTTTATTGTGGGAATTTCCCTTTGTTTCATGGACTTTGGAATAATTTGGAGATATTTTGCCTGGTCTAATCAGACACTTGCAACAATAATGTTGTGGGCAGGTGCAGTTTATCTGGCAGGAGAAGGTAAAAATTTCTGGATTGCTGCAATACCGGCTACATTTATGACAGGAGTTGTGACTACATACATAATAATCGCTCCTGAAGGGTTAAAAATGTCTACGGCAATAGGTTATCCTTTTGGAATAGTTGCGGCAATAGTTGCAATCGTAGTCTTCCTTAAAAAGAAAAAAGTCCAACCTCTCAAAGATGCAGAAGAAATTCTTTAGATATTAAACGTTCTTTTTTTAATCTGTGCAGGCAAGTAAATTTATCTGACCTATACTAAATTATTTAAAACTATTATAAAAAGGCTGTTGTAAAAGTATTGTATGAATTTTAATACTACAATGGCCTTTTTTTATTATATTGTCGTATTAAATTATAGAATAAATACTGCGGCCAATTCCCTTATTATAAAAAATTTAGTTACGAAATTTTAGTCTTTTTAAAAATATAAACTAACTTCAATCCCAGCCAAAATTTATGATTTGCCACAATAAACTTATTCGGGTTATTATTTAATATAAGGAGGCGATAATTATGATGATAAGCATCTATCTCTGGAAGGAACTAGATCATTTCACAAAGGCCATAGAAGATCTGGGAAAAGAATTCCCCGATATAGAAATAAGAACCTATTTCACAAAGGAAGAAAAAGATTACGGAAATTCAGATGTTATTTTGGCAGTGGACATGACCACGGAAGAAGCAAAAAAAGCTTCCAAGATAAAGGCTATTTTTGTCCCCTATACGGGACTGGATGAATTTCCACAAAAATATCTAGAAGAAAGAAAAATCCGAATATATCACAGCTATGCAAAGTCAAAATATGTAGCAGAAAGAGCCCTCACCTTAGCCCTTGGAATAATGGGTAAAGTAACTGAATATGACAGAGATATGAGAAACGGGAAATGGGGTCCTAGAACTGGAAACAAAAACCGTTGGGAGACTCTTTTTGACAAAAGATGCGCCCTCTTGGGAATAGGGCATATCGGTCAGAACATATCGGCTCTGTTGAAACCCTTCACTGAGGAGATATACACCCTCGACAGGGGAAAACGTTATCCAAATATAAAAAAATATTTTAAAACAGTAGAAGAACTGTCTGAAAACTGCGATGTGTTTTTTCTATCTCTCCCTCTGAATGATAGTACAGAAGGTATAATAAATGAAAAAATACTAGATAAACTCCAGGGAAAGTATCTGATAAATGTAGGCCGGGGTAAAACTATAGAGGAGAAAGCCCTTTATGAATCTCTCAAAACCAACAAACTTAAGGGAGCAGGTATAGAGGTATGGTATGACTATCCCGACAGAACTGAAAAAGAGTGTTTCCCGTCAAAATATCCCTTCCAGGATCTGAAAAACATAATAATGTCTCCCCATGTGGCAACTTTCGTCAAGGAAGATGTATGGGTCTATTTCGATGATATCATGGAACAGCTTAGAAATTACATCATAAAGGAAGAGGCAAAGAAATAATTTGCAACAATGCCTCTGCTGTAATATAATTTAGATAAACCGATTTTTACATTCTTATTATTAGAAGTTCACACAGCGGGAAATATCTAGATTTTTAAGGAGCAATAATGATATTAATGATAGATAATTATGATTCTTTCACCTATAATTTAGTCCAGTATCTATCCCAGCTGGGTGAGAAGATTGTCGTAAAAAGAAAC
>NZ_JBFHGC010000416.1:0-2603 GCF_041583315.1 Ilyobacter sp.
AGAAGTTCCTCTATAACAGTGGCATCTTCATTTAGGCCTTCATGTTTTTGATCATAATAACCTATTTTTATTCTTTCTCCCCAAAGAATTTTCCCATCATCTTTGCTTTCTAAATTATTTAGTATTCTGAGTATAGTTGATTTCCCCACACCGTTTTTTCCGATAAGGCCTATTCTGTCTCCCCTATACACTTCCATGTTTACATCTCTGAAGATCTCCTGTCCATCAAAGCTCTTGGAAAGATTTTCTATCTTCACCACTCTGTCTGTACTCACATTCTCCACTTGAAATTTCAGCTTCATCTTTCTTATGCTGACAACAGGATCGTCCATCTTTTCCATTCTGTCCAGGATTTTCTCCCGGCCTCTGGCCTGCTTTGACTTGACTCCGGCCTTGTAACGCCTTATAAACTCCTCAGTTTTTTTTATCTTATCCTGCTCTTTTTCATAGGATTTTATTGCCCCTGTGAGATAGGCTTCCTTTTGTATAGTGTAGTCTGTAAAATTGCCCCTGTAGATATTTACCGTCTTTTTCTCCAGTTCATAAACCTTATTTATAACGTTATCCAGAAAGTATCTGTCATGGGATATCAGTATAAAAGCTTTATTATAATCTTTCAAGAATTTCTCGAGCCATTCTATGGCATTTAGATCCAGGTGGTTTGTAGGCTCATCAAGTATGAGTAGTTCAGGTTCTTCAAGAAGTATTTTTCCAAGGGCTATCCTTGACTGCTGTCCTCCAGAAAGATCTCCTATGACGTTTTTCCAAAGGCTCTCTGGAAAATTAAGTCCTGTAAGAATTTGTTTTACCTTATACTCTATGGAATATCCCTCTTCCTGTTCGTATTTTGTAGATAATTCCGCAAGCTCTTCCATTATTTCGTCAAAGTTATCAAGGTCTACAGCCAGCTTTTCATTGAGCTCCTGTATTCTTTCATAATCTTGCTTCAGGTATGAAAATACCGACATCAGCTCGTCGAAAACCCTGTTTTCTTTGTTGAGATCAAAATTCTGGGAAAGGTATCCTATTTTGAGTCCGCCTTTTTTTGAGATGGTTCCCTGGATTTTGGTATCCTCGTCAATATCATGGTACTCCTCTTCAAGGAGGATCTTTACCAGAGTGGTTTTCCCGGCACCGTTCAGCCCCACCAGTCCGATCTTGTCCTTTTCATCTATTGAAAAACTTATATTTTTAAGGAGGGTTTCTCCTGAAAAACTTTTATGTACATTGTTTATCTGCAATACAGCCATCTATTTTTCTCCTAACTTTTATAGGTTTTCATTCTTTGAAAGTATATCATAAATTATCATCTGCTCCAAGTTTTTGAATAGTATTGCTTAACTCTAAAAAGGATAATACTTAAGAATTATAAAAGGGAGCTTGCGCTCCCTAGATTATCTCTTTTCTTATTTTTAGATTCATTGATATCCCCAGCCCTAATATAGCCCAAAATGTCGGTGCCACCGAGACTGCGCTGTCATTAAACATTCCTGTCATGAGATATCCTATGACTGCCAGACTGCAACCAACTCCTACAATTTCATATATATTTTCATAACTGCTGTTAAAATAAATCCTCAAGGAGTCCAAACAGTAGGAGATCACCAGGAGAAGAAATCCAAAAAGTGAGATCCAACCTGTGTTTATACCTATCTGAAGGTAGAGGTTGTGAGGCTTGGACACAAACATATAGGGGTTTCCCCAAGACACCGTTTTCCCGAAGTAATCATTCTGAGGAAAGATTATCGGGTAGGTATCAGGACCGAAACCGAAAAATCCTGATTTCTTCAAAATCGGCAGACTTCTCGACCATATATAAACCCTCGCTGAAGCTTTTCTCTGATATCTGTCCCACTTTTCCATTCTGTCTGGAGTTATTATCTCCTCAGGATTTCTAGACCACCCAATGGTTTTAAAAACTTCATTTTGAATAACCAAAGGGAATTTCACCTCATCATAATGAAGTTCCACGATTCCGTTCCCTTTGGTTTCAAAGGAATACTTGCTGAATCCAGAATCTTCCAAACTTATTATGTTGCCATTCAACTTTGTAGGTATAGGAGTCTTATCCTCTCTGTAAAATGATAAATTTTTTTCTTCAGATTTTAATACCAGTTTATCGTCATAAGAGGTTATTTCAAGAGTATCCCCTATACTCCTGACCTCTCTCAGATTGACCTTTTTGTTCAGTTCAAGATTCTCTATATTGTCCCCCACCGCCCCAGAGGACAGCAGATTCAAGGTTAAAAATACCGCTCCTGTAATGATAGGTATTTCCACGAGAAATATCTTTCTCTTCCATATCTCTCTTCTGCAGAGGACCAGAAATATGAAAAAAGATGCTATAGAGGCGTAAATCCCGGCCCTAGATCTACCGGCTAAAAGCAGGGCAAGGTTTGCAGAATAGAAAAAAATAAAAATATACCTTGTAAACCTGTCTTTAGATTTTAATATCAAAGGAAGAAGAAACATAAAAATCATAACTGCATAGGATCCGGTATAATTTGAATTTCCAAGAGTCGCTTTCACATTATGAAATTTAGGAGAAAACTTGATCACCTGAGCCATACTGATATACCCTTCTGGATATGCCACTTTTCCCA
>NZ_JBFHGC010000417.1:0-2602 GCF_041583315.1 Ilyobacter sp.
ACTGGTCTTACAACTAAAGAAATTAAAATTACAGTCACTCTTAGTGAGCCTTGATAGGGAGGGATCGATGGAAAAAAGAGGATTTATACTGCCTTTAGTTTTACTCATACTGGCCCTCATGAGCGGTATAGCGGTGGTTCTGGGGAGGCTTTCCAGTGAGAAAACTTTGTCGCTGAAAAAGCAGGAAAGTTCCTACTATGCCAAGGAGATAACTGTGATTTTGGTCGATGAAGACGCAACTGAAGATTCAGGAACAACAGATGATTCAGGAAATACGTCTGATTCAACATCTGGAGTGAGCTTAGCGAGTAATAACAGTAGTATTGACGTAGATTTTACAGGTGTAAAGAATGGGACTTATAATATAGAAGTTAAAATAACCTCAACTAAGAATATTAAAAACGTAATAACAGCGGTGACTGTTAATGGTAATGGGACAGGTATAACTCTGAGCGAAACAACAACCGGAGATCGTAAATATAAAAGAACCTATACTGGGACTATAACGGTTGAAAACAACTCTTTAATTATTACGATTGGGAGTAGTAATAGTTCAAGTCCTGTAGTAGCTGTAAATTATACGCTTACGGAGTGAGATTAAACGATTAAGTTAGAAATGAAATTAACTTATATGGTTTGAACAGAGTAGGATGTTTAAAATAAATATAATAAATGATAATTTTCAATTTTATTAATAAAAGAGTATTTCAAGCAACTGGAGGGGCAGATGAAGAAAAGACTATCCATAGAGCTTACTGAAAATTCAATAAAGTTTATATTGGGTGCCCAGGGAAAGAACGGGATAAGTATAGAGGATGTACACAGAGAGGATACTCCTCAGGGAAACGAGGATAAAATAACCGCTTCTGTGGAGAAAATAAAAGAGATAATCGAGTCCAAGGGATGGACAAAGTACAAAAAAGTACTGTTGTGCAGAATGGACAATATGGAACACGAGGTCATAGAACTCCCCAATGTACCAGAAGAGGAGATGGAGTCCATCCTCCGAAGAAAGCTGGAAAACCAAAAGATGGTGGATGATGCAGACAAGATAGCCTACGGGGCTATAGGGGATTTTAGTCCGAAGCTGCTCCAGGGGGTCTATGTGCAGGTTTTAACACAGGAGTTCCTGGAAAAGCTGTCGCCTCTTAAGCTTCACGGAATAGACTTTGAACCCTTTGCTGCAAACAGGGCAATGGGGAGATACGCAAATAAGAAAGAAAACAGTTTTTTTATAGATATACAGGAAAGCCATACTATAGCGGCAATTTACTTTAAGGACAAACTTTCCCTGTACAGGAAGATAAACATCGGAAAAAAGGACTTTGTAAAAAGCCTCTCTGATGTACTGAATATAGATGGGGAAAAGGCAACTGAATACCTCAAAGAATACGGGTATGTAAGTAATATAAAGGCGACAGAACTGATGGAAAAGGGTGTAAATATAGGACCTCAGCTCAACATGGCCTGTGAATCGACTTTGGCCAAAATCCTAAGAAAAGCTGTACAGTATATAGATTATTTCCAGTTTAAACATTCTGGAGAGGTTCTGAATACAATTTATTTTTCAGGGGGAGATCTGGAGACTGAGGATATAAAAACTGCCCTGGAGAGAGAACTTTACATAGGAAATATTTACGGATACAGCGTGAACTCGGGATTTTTGGAAAGCGATCTTACAAAAGAGTTTCTGAAAGACAATGACTGGAATCTCCTGGCGGGAACCATGCAGAGTGAAGAGGGGATATACAGGCTTAAAAGTAAGTTTAAGATGCCTTTTAAAATTAACAAAAATCCTATATACATCTTTCTGGCAATAGTGTTTGTAATGTTTTGCAGCATAAAATTCGGGTATTATAAGATCCAGGAGATGGATCAGATAAAAAAAATAAAGGGAATAGCTGAAAAAAACAGAGGAATCTCTGATTATATAAAAGAGGCTGATGCTCTGGAGGGTAAGATAAAAAAAACCAGGGAGGATATGAATTATCTTTCTAAAATAACCGGAAAGAACACCATATTTAATAATTTTCTGTATGAGGTGTCTGAAATCCTGCCTGCAGAGATATACTTTGAAGAGATAAAATATGTGGGGGATACAGTCTCATTAACAGGGAAAGCGATGTCTGATGATGAATATGCAGAGAGTTATATAAATGAACTCCTGAGCAATCTTGAGGAGATAACTGGTTCGGTAAAACTGATAAAAACCGTAAAGTCCCAGCAAAATAACAGGATAAATGATTTTTCTATAGAGGTCAAACTCTCCGGCGGTGAAAAAAATGAAAAAAAATGAGAAACAGGCTCTGGTTTTGCAACTACTGGTCTGCCTTACTTTTTATATACTTTTTCAAAATATAATAATGGTAAATATGAAGAAAAGAGTGGAGTCTAACAAGAATAAGATAATCCAGGAGCAACAGAAATATGTAGAGGATGTAAATAAAATAAATTCACTTAAAAAAAGATACAGGGAATACTACAAAATGAAGTATCAAAGAGACCATATGCAGGCAAAGCTAATAAGTGCAGGAGAGGAGAGATACCTTACCGAGGAACTGACCCAGCTGAGCAAGGAAAACAATATAAAGCTGTCAAACAT
>NZ_JBFHGC010000418.1:0-2599 GCF_041583315.1 Ilyobacter sp.
ATTCGATGAAAAAGACTGTCTTTACACTTCTGGCACTGAGTTTGTTGAATCCCCATGTATACCTAGATACAGTTATTCTTATCGGAAGTATAGGTTCAAAGTACCCTCTAAATCAAAGGTTGGATTTTCTCATAGGTACTTGCTTAGCATCTTTTGTGTGGTTTTTCGGACTGGCTTATGGTGCAAGGATTCTTATTCCGATATTTAAAAGAGAGATTACATGGAAAATTTTGGATGTTTTAATAGGAATAACAATGCTTTTAATTTCATGGGGACTGATACAGTTTGCCATAAGAAACCATTTCTAAATTAACATAAGGCTAAAAATATTTTCCGATAAGAAGAAAAAACCTCCATAAGGAGGTTTTTAATTTTGAGTTTTTATATTTTTTCATAAGTTTTGGGTGTTTAAAACAATTATCTGTTGTAAAAGTAATTTTTCACCAAAAGAGCTTCCATCTTGACATCCCTGTGAACCACAGATTTCACATCAAAATCGAAGAGTCTGAATACTCCCTGAAGAAAAAAACCTGTAAAAAGAGCAACGATAACAGTACCTATTCCGGCGTATCCCCCTAGAAAAAAACCTATTGCCAGGGCTCCGATCTCAAGAATCCCCCTGATGGATCTCACTGAAAGGTCGGTCTTTTTGGTAAGGGCGACCATGAGAGCATCTCTTGGACCACATCCAAGTCCGGTGGAGATATAGAGGTAACATCCGATACTGAATATAAATAATCCGGAAAATATCATGGGGATTCCCGTGAGAATATTTGTGCTGAGGGGAATTATGTCCAGATAAAGAATCAGATCCATAAATATACCCATAGACAGTGTATTTAAGATAGTACCGCTTCCTATTCGTTCTCCCAAAAAAATATCCAAAGTCACAACTGTGATTCCCACAAGGGTTGCAGCCTGACCTATTGTAATACCTCCAACATTTGATATTCCCTGATGCAATACATCCCATGGGGAAAACCCGAGGTTAGATTTTATGATTATAATCACCCCTAGGGAACAACAAAAAAATCCTAAAATTAATTTTAAATACCGAAGTATTTCTTTTTTCACTATTTTCACCCCTTTAAAACCTTTACGCAGATTACTATTCATATATAATCAGTAATAAATATTCTAAGTAGAATACTCCAAATAATCGAAAATGTAAATATATTTATTACAGTTAAATAGTTTTGATATAAGTCACAGAAATATTAAAATTTAAATCCATTTTTTATACTTTAATATTCCCAGGGTTATTATTATAGATATAATCATAATTAGTACAGAAAAAGGGTAACCGAAATTCCATCCCAATTCAGGCATGATGTCAAAGTTCATTCCGTAAATACCGGCGATTAAACCTGGGGGTGCTATACATACTGTAACTACAGTAAAAATTTTAATTATATGATTTTGCTCTAATTCGATCTTACTGGAAATATTATCCTTGAGATCATTAAGCCTGTCAAAGTTATAATTTATATGCCCGTTTATTACTGCTAAATCTTTACTCTCAGAAATTAAAAGCTGCTGACTTCTTTCATTCATTGCGGGACTTCTCCTCAGTTGCAGTATTATCCTTTGTAGTTCGATAAGGCATTCTTTGAGCTGGATATTATCAAGTTTTATCTTAGTTAAATTATCAAGTTCCTCTAGTGAAATATTTTTTAGCTCAAGAACTTCTTTGAAATATCTTTTTACTTTCTTTGAAACCAGCTCAATAAGATCGGCATAATAATCTGTGAGGGAGCTTAAAAAAAGAAGAGTGAGTTCCTGGTCTGAATTTATATTGCTTGTGTAGAAAATTCTGTTTTTCAGAATCTGAATGAGTGAAATATCTGATACTCCGTTTAAATTTAATATAAGAATATCCTTCAAAATTATTACGTGGATGAGAGATTCTTCGATTGTTTGATCTTTGGTCAAATTGGGAAAGGTTAAATTTAAAAATATTTGTGAGTCGATCTCTACGTATCTTGAACTTATCTCTATCTCGCTTCTTTTATCTAGGGGCTGTATAACAAAATCAAATCGTTTGGCTAGTGTACTTATCTCTTTTTCACTGGCTTCCATCAGCTGAATACTGAGGATTTTAGATCTGTCTATATCAAGATCATCTATGCTTGAAAATTTTTTGATTTCTCCGTTTGATAATAAAACCTCAATCATGTTCTCCTCCTGGTAATGATATTAATATCATTTATCATACAAAAATATATTCTTAAAAAACTCAGATTACCTCTTTTCTCCAAGTTTTGAATTTTTTTACCAGACCAAAGTATATAAAAAAGAGAACAGAATCTAAATTAAAAATAAAAGTATAACTACACAAAAAATGAATATGATTTGATTGCCTTGAAATAGATCTTTTGAAACATAAAAGGCTCAGGAAATTTTCCCAAGCCTTTTTTTAATTATACCTCACTGTTTAAAGAAATTTCTAAATTTTCAGAGTAACTTATTATTTTCTCGATATTTTCCTTGAAAAAATCTGTACTTCCATGTTTATCAACAGCTTCCTGATCACGCCATTTTTCCACAAATGTCAGGATATATGGATTCTCTTTATTTTCATAGAGGACATACTCGATAC
>NZ_JBFHGC010000419.1:0-2596 GCF_041583315.1 Ilyobacter sp.
CACTGCAAACACATTGTTTTTTAATATCCCCTTTTTCAGCACATAGCTGTTTTGTGCCCCTATAGCTACAATTAGGCTGAGTCCCAAACCAAATCCCTGACTGGCAATTGCTATATTCATATTATTCCTCCTGAAAATATATTGATATTCTTCTGTCTACGAAGTATTATAAACTATAACGTATACGTTACAGTCAAGGAGTGAATATAAAAATGAGAGAACGATATAAAATAAGTGAAATAGCAAAAATTTTCAATATATCCAGGAGGACGTTGATCTACTATGATGAGATAGGTCTCTTCAAACCTTACTATATAGACGAGGAGAATGGTTATAGATATTATTCGGAACATCAGACATATGTGCTGAGATTTATAATAGCTCTAAAAAATTCTGGATTTTCATTAAATGAAATAAAAAAATATACCAACTTTAAGAGTATAGAGGAAAGTCAGAATTTCTTGGAGAGCAAGATCAAGACAATGAAAGAAAAGATAGAAAATATGGAAAAATCAATAGAAATTGTCAGGATAAAATATGATGAACTGGAAAAAGTAAAATCTTCTGAGGGTTTAAAACCTGGAATTATAACCAATATAAACTTTAGAATGCTTATTGTTGATGTAAAAAAACCTTATAGATACATCCAGATAGAAAAAGCATTTGAAAAATTATCTCAAATAGAAAAAAATCTGCAGTTAAAAGAGAAAAAGCATGTTGCCATTGTAGACAGTAAAAATTTAAAAAATTTGGATATTTATCCCCTGAAATTCGTGGGTTCTATAATTCCTCAGGAGATAAAGCATGAGCTAGCTGTCAATGTAAAAGAAAAAAAATGTGCAACCATCACCCACAAGGATTCATTTGAAAACTTGAAAAACAGTTATAAAAAGTTGATGGATTTTATAGAGGAAAACTCTTATAAAATAATCGGAGATGCTATAGAGGTCTCTAACGAGGAAAAGATACAGCTGGAAAAAGGAGTGGGGGAAGTAATAGAAATACTGGTTCCAATAGAATAAGTCTTTGTCTTAGTTTCTCCGGTTTTCTAATCTATGAATTAAAAATATTATATAGTTTGACTATAACGTATACGTTATAGTCTATAGTATTGGTACATAAACTATTATCTAGAAATTTCAGGAGGGAATATGAAGAAGTTTATAGTTGAAGACGAGTTTTGGAATTTATTTCCAAATGCAAAAATAGGAGTTGTTATCTGTCATGGAATTGATAACAAAATAAAAGATACAGATCGTTATAAAAAAATGATCTCTGAGGCTGAAAAAGATGCGTTAAATCATATTAAAGACTCTGACTTTAGTAATAACACAGCGATTAAAGTTTGGAGAGATGTATTTAAAAAATTTAAAACAAAAAAAGGAGCCAGATCATCAATAGAGGCCTTATTAAAAAGAGTTTCCAATGGAAATCATATAAACTCCATAAATCCTTTAGTAGATATATATAATTCGGTTTCATTGAAATATGCTTTTCCTTGTGGTGGAGAGAATATCGATACTTTTGTAGGAGATTTAAAACTAACTCAGGCGGTAGGGAATGAAAATTTTATAACATTGGGAACAGATACAAACTCTCCTCCATATGAGAGTGAAATTATTTATAAAGATGAAGAAGGAGCAGTTTGCAGATGCTGGAATTGGCGTGAATCAGTGAGAACAATGCTTACAGAAGATACAACGAATGCTTTCCTATGTATAGAATTGATTGATAAAAACAGATTTGAAGAGTTTGAGGAAGCATTGCAATATTTAGGAGAAACTGTCCGAGAAAATTTAGGCGGATCTATAAACATTGGCATCCTGGACACAGCTCATAGCGAAATTAAAATAATATAGACCATCTAATTTTAGGGGCACATAGGAAATCAATCCCATGTGCCCCTATATTATTTTTATCTGTTTTAGTGCTGTACCCATAGCCTTTTCTTTAGATTTCTATGGATTGGCAGTTTTTTTATCTCCTTCAGTATTTCACAATTTTATAGCTACTCTAGATATCTTCTGTTGCTAGAGCATCATCAGTTAGGTCTCGTTCATTGCTTTCCATTTACATCTCTTAAAATTATTTTTCCACCTTTATAAGTTCATCCATTACTTCTAGGATTACAGTGGCTTTGTCTATATAGGATTGTAGTTATTTTTTCAGACCCTCTACTACCTTCAGATAAAGTTTTTATTAAAAGATTTTTGATGCATAGATATCTCCCGCTATTTCTCTTGTAACTAGCAATTTAGTTTTGAGGAATCTTAATCTCTTGACCAATATGGATAGAATCTGGATCTTCAATGTTATTTTCTTCAGCTAGCTTTTTCCAAGATATATTATATTTTTGTCCTATTTTAAATAAACTATCTCCTTTTTTAACAATATAAGTAGAAGGCACTTCTTCCATTGCACTAGTTTCAACAGTTCCTGTCATTTCTGATGCTTTCTCACTTACTGCTTCTGTCATTTCTGTCGCTTTCTCACTTACTGCTCCTGTCATTTCTGTCGCTTTCTCACTTACTGCTCCTGTCATTTCTGTCGCTTTCTCACTTACTGCTCCTGTCATTTCTGTCGCTTTCTCACTTAC
>NZ_JBFHGC010000420.1:0-2580 GCF_041583315.1 Ilyobacter sp.
AAAAGTTCTTATTCCTCTCTCACAAAGAATTACATTTTCATTTCCTCCGGCCATTATGTATTCAGCCGACATTAGCCATTCTTCTATAGTAGCTGACATACCTCTTTTTAAAAGTATAGGGGTATTAATTTTTCCAAGTTCTTTCAGAAGATCGAAATTCTGCATATTTCTGGCTCCTACCTGTATTATATCTACCTCTTCAGCAAATTTTGCAACATGTGAAGGAGACATGATCTCTGTAACGATCGGAAGACCTGTTTCTTTTCTGGCTTCTTTAAGAAGGTCTAATCCTTCCATCTCTAGACCTTGGAAAGCATAAGGAGATGTTCTTGGTTTAAATGCCCCACCTCTTAAAATCTGTGCTCCTGATTTTTGTATAGCATTTGCCACTTCTAAAATCTGGTCTCTAGACTCTACAGAACAAGGTCCTGCCATTACTGTAAATGTTCCTCCGCCTATCTTTACTCCTGATACATCTATCACTGTATCTTCACTTTTCATAAGTCTGTTTGCCTTTTTAAATGGATCCTGGATTCTAGTTACTTTATCTACTCCATTTAGAGCCTCTATATCTTTTACATCTATGACAGAAGTGTCCCCTACCACTCCTACTACCTTAAATTCGCTGCTAGAAGCATCCTTTACTTCCAGACCTTTCTTTTGTAAAAATTCTACCAGGTGTAACAACTCTTTTTCGCCCGCATCTTTTTTCATTTTGATTACCATGTTATTTTCCCCCTTATAATTTTTGAAATTATATAGATAAAAAAAACCCCGCAGGTTTGCACCTATGGGGTTTATGTTTCTATTATTTATCACCCTGATACAAATCCGATTTTTATTTTATATTTTATAATACAAAATGGATTTGTTTTGGCATATACTCCAACCACAAATCCTAGTCTCTAAAATAATAATAAAAATACCAATTTGTAAAATTCTTAGTTGCCATGATGACCACCCGTTCCCTTATCCGTTAATGAGATATTTTAAATTAAAGTAATAGTACCATTCTATGACTATTTTTTCAACGTTTTTTTTACATATTAATTTTCTATATATCAAAAAATCCAATGAAACACAGGAAAAGGTGTACACTTTTTTTAAAATTTATATTAATATTTTGATAAATTATAAAATTTTTGCATAAGAGGGTAGCAACTTAAATTACAGTATAATAAAATATGAGAGAATATAACGTTTAAGGAGGAAATATGATATGAAAAAAGTTTATATTTTACTTGCCGAAGGTTTTGAGACTATAGAGGCCCTTGCTCCTGTAGATATTCTGAGAAGGTGCGGTATAGAGGTGGTTACTCTCTCTATAAGTGATTCTAAGAGAGTGGTCTCGTCTCAGGACATACCTATAGAGGCTGATGCCCTGCTATCTTCTGAAGATTATACAGACGGTGATATGCTGGTACTTCCGGGAGGAGCTCCCGGATATGAAAATCTTGGAAAATCATCAAAAGTGATAAGCCTTTCCAAGACGTATTTAAACACTCCGGACAAGTTTTTAGGGGCTATCTGTGCAGCTCCTTCTATTTTAGAGGCTGCAGGTTTGCTCAAAGGGAAAAAAATCATCTGCCACTACGGAGTCAAAGATCTCATCAAAGATGGAATAGTTGTAAATGAGAAAATAGTACAGGACGGAAATTTAATAACTGCTAGCGGAGCAGGGTTAGGAATAGATTTTGGTCTGAAGCTCGCTGAAGTACTGGTTGGTTCCCAAAAGGTCGGAGACGTAAAGAAGAAAATGACTATAATATAACAGAGGCTCCCTAGGGAGCCTCTGTTATATTATAGTTTACCTATGAGATTTAAGTTTGGTTTAAGAGTATCTTGTCCTGGTTTCCACTTTGCAGGGCACACTTGATCTCCGTGAGCTGCTACAAACTGTGCAGCATGGACTTTTCTCAAGAGTTCCTCTGCATCTCTACCTATACCAAGGTCATGGACTTCATATGCTTTTATTTCTCCTTCTGGATTCAATATGAATGTTCCCCTCAAGGCAAGACCGGCCTCTTCTATCATGACACCAAACTGCCTGGAAAGAGAACCCGTAGGATCAGAAAGCATAGGAAATTTTATTTTTTTTATAGTATCTGAGGCATCATGCCATGCCTTATGAGCAAAATGAGTATCTGTTGACACAGAATATATTTCAGCCCCTACCTCTCTGAATTTTTCATAGTTATCTGCAAGGTCTCCCAGCTCAGTTGGGCATACAAATGTGAAATCTGCAGGATAAAAGAAAAATATAGACCATTGTCCTTTCAGAACTTCATTGCTTATCTCTCTAAATTCACCATTATGAAAAGCTTGTACTTTAAACTCCTCTATCTTTTTGCCTATTAACGACATAAAAAACCTCCTCTTACATTAATTTTCATTATTGTAACGATTACAAATTAATTATAACTTTATTTATATGTTTTGTCAAGAATACTGATAGGCTTAATTACTTTATAAAAAAAGCGGCACCCGTAAAAAAAGTGCTGCTTTTCTTTGTCTCAAAACAACTCCCTATTTCTTGAGCAGTTCTATTATTTCTTCTATTTTTTTTGCTCCAAAGTATAC
>NZ_JBFHGC010000421.1:0-2568 GCF_041583315.1 Ilyobacter sp.
ACGGAATGAGTATATGGACGGCGGAACTCATCATAGCAGCCTCTATACTCATCATCGCATCAGGGATAGACTGGGAGCAGTATTATATCCCGGACAGGTTCACCCTGGGTCTTCTGGTCCTGGGATACGGATTCTCATTTTTCAACGGTGTGGGGATAGAGAGATCCTTCATGGGATCGGCAGCCTACGGATTTTTGTTTGTGATGATATACGGCTACGGAGAGAGGATATTTAAAAAAGAGGTCTTAGGCTTCGGAGACGTAAAACTTGCTGCAGGAATCGGTTCTCTTGTGGGGTATTTCGGGTTTTACAGGATGCACCTTTTTGTCACTACATCATTTGTGGCAGGTGCGGTATACGGAATCTATCTCCTGGTTACCAAGAAAAAAGGCAGGGAAGGGGAGGTACCCTTCGGTCCGTTTATAGCTCTGGGAGGATATATAAGTGCACTTCTATTTTTATAGAGGTGCATTTTTTTATTTTTTGAAGGAAAATATCAAAGCTTTGGTAGAAGATACTTAAGCACAATTTCGAGGGGTGAGTGAATATATGAAGAAGAGAGGTTATTCTGTTATAGAGGTTCTTATAGCAATGGCAATATTTCTCTTTGGGATATTTCCCATAATAGGTTTTACTTTTACATCCCTTAGGGGAGAAAGGATAGCAGGGTCTAAAGAGGAGGCTGCCAGGCTTTCAGGTACAGTGGTGGACTATATAAAGAGCAGGGGATATGATGAAGTGAAAGAACTAATAGAAAAACAAACAGGCGACATTTTCGGAAAAACATATGAACTTAAATTGAGAAGTGACAATAGCGCCTTTATCACAGAAGATTATGAATTTGAAAAAGATTTTTATGATATTACTGCTCCTACAGTCAGCGATAATATATTCCTTTTAAACAGCAGAGGTCTCAGGATGGATGACGGTAAAGCTCAGTTTACTGTTTACATGTCTTTGGTAGATGTGGAGCTCATGAGATTGAAAAGCAGTACCGGAGATAATGATCCTGAAACCGGATGGGAAAAAGAGGATAAGTATGAAAATCCCATCACAGGAAAAGATGGTTCTAACGTACTCTTTGGTACAGGGGGGATAAATACAGATGAATCAGGAGGAAGCGACAGTTTAACCCGGGATAAGTTTATACTGGGAAAAATTGTTTTTGAATATACCCAAAATACAGACGGGGTTTTCGATAAGAATGTGGAAACGCAGTTTGTAATCTCTCCTATAGAGGAATGGAGGTGATCCTATTGAGAAAAGGCTTAAGTGTAATAGAGAGTGTAGTGGCTGTAGCCATACTGGCAATAGTCATGCTCATGATGTCCCCTATGGTAAAGAACTACAGCCTGGTTTATGACAGGATCAATCTTCAGAACAGGATAGACTACGAGTTTGGAAAGACTTTGGAGATAATAAAGCGTAAGGTAAAGGCATCGAGAGTGGACGATGATTATGTGGATAGTGCAGGTGACTCTGTAAAAGCTGTGGAGGTTTTGACTGCTTATACAGGAATATACGACAATATAATATCAGAGCTCAGACTTCTTGTGCCAAATGATGACAATGACCCTGATAAAAACTATATAGCCTTTAGAATTATAGAGGACAAAACTACTGACAGTGACGGAGACGGTATTAATGATAGGAGCCTGGTGTATATCACCAATCCCGGAGAAGACTCATCCATATCATCAGAAAAGGAAACCAAAACAGTACTTATAGAGTATATAGATGCTATAGATACAAGTGAAAAATACTTTCAGTATAAGAAGGGTGTGGTGCTTATATATCTGGACTTGGATATAGACAGGATGACCGGGGAAAGTATAGAGGGGAAAAGAAATATTCTGGATAAAATAAGAGATTCGGCAGTAACCAGGATAAACCTGGATATGTCAAATAATTTTTAGGAGGGGGCTATGAAGAAAAAAGGTTCGGCAATAGTTTTGGCAGTACTGCTTTTATCCTTTTTTACCGCGATAGCTCTGGCTGTATTCTATCTGGGGGGTAAAAAGGGTGAGAGAGCTTATCTAAAGGTGGTAGGAGAGAATGTATCTAATAATTTGGATATGGGCTCCACGCTGGCATATTATGATGCATATATATCTGAGCAGTTTGTGAGGAAAGGAAAAGTCTATGAAACTGCAGGGACTTATAAACATCCGGATATTGACAGTGGTGTGGATAGCTATCCTGCCATAAGTACAATGCCTCTAAGTCTTATAGACACTCTGAATTATGCACCAAATAATACCACACCTCCAAGTGGGTATTATTATATAGGTATAAGGCTGAGCAGCTATATCAATTATTTTGCATCCAGCTGGGATCATAATCTTGGAGATGATAAGAAACCTTATATTGTAAGGGATACTTTTAACAAAAAATTTACTAATCCTATTTTGGCCTATAGAAGCTGGCAGGAAGATGAGTCGAAAGTAAATAGGCTATGGATATATAATGAGAAATGGGACAAGGAGGCTCCTGAAGCAATTACGGTGGGTGGGTACAGGCTCGAAAAACTGGAAATTGCTAAAGATGAAGACGGGGACGGAGTCCAGG
>NZ_JBFHGC010000422.1:0-2567 GCF_041583315.1 Ilyobacter sp.
ATAGATACGATATATCACGGAATAGATCTAAATCAATTTACATACAGAGATTTACCGGAAGATTATCTGTTATTTTTTGGAAGACTACACAGAGATAAAGGTCCAAAGGAAGCTATCGAGATTGCCAAAAGATCCAATAAAAAACTTATCATGGCAGGAATTATCCAAGATGAAGGGTATTTTAAATATGAGGTAGAGCCTCATCTGAATGAACAGATTACATATATAGGAAGTGTGGGCCCAGAAGAGAGAGACGAGCTGCTAGGTAAAGCACTGGCTCTTCTCCACCCTATACACTTCCAAGAACCCTTTGGTTTGTCTGTCGTTGAAGCCATGGCTTGTGGGACACCTGTAATTGCATATAACAAAGGTAGTATGCCTGAACTTATAGAGGACGGGATAAATGGATTTCTCGTTAATGACATAGACGGAGCTCTAAGAGCCTTGGAAAATATCTCAAGCATAGACAGAAAAAAATGCAGAAAGATTGTAGAGGATAAATTTTCAGTAGACCGAATGGTGGATGAATATATAAAAGTCTATGAAAAAATCCTCAAAGAACGAGGAGGAAATATGTGAAGAACGAAGTGGTGGTAAGGTATAAAAAAAATCCCATATTGACTAAAGATGATGTGCCGTATCCTGTAGCCACAGTTCACAATGCAGGGATTGTTAAATATAAAAATAAATATATTATGCTATTTCGTTCCCATTTGCTAAATGGAAGATCAGTTATAGGAATGGCTAAAAGTGATGATGGTTATAATTTTAAAGTAGAACCGAAGCCTTTTTTAACGCCTTGTAAGGAAAAAGATTCGGTATTTTTCCAGTATGAGGAATATGGTGTAGAAGACCTCAGAATCAGTGAAATCAACGGTGAATACCTTTTAACTTATAGCTGCTATTCAAAATATGGAGTAAGGATAGCTCTGGCAAAAACTCTTGATTTTAGGGAAATAGAAAGAGTTGCTCTTATTACCCAGGCGGATCTGAGAAATGTGGTTATATTTCCAGAAAAGATAGGCGGACAGTATGTGAGACTAGACAGACCTCATTCAGAGATATCTAAATGGTCTATATGGATATCTTACTCACCGGATTTGGTGCATTGGGGAAGATCAAAATTAATAATGCAACCACATAAATACCACTGGGATGAGATGAAAATAGGACCTGGAGCTACACCTATAAAGACTGAAAAAGGATGGCTAAATATATATCATGGTGTATTTAAAACTATGTCAGGATCTGTTTACAGACTTGGGGTGGCACTTCACGATTTGAAGGATCCCTCTATTGTATTGGGAGTTTCAGATGAGTGGATACTTCAACCGGAAGATCCCTGGGAGATGACAGGCTATGTGCCAAACGTAGTATTTACCTGTGGAGCAGTGGATGAAGGGGATGGGACACTAAAGATATATTGGGGCGGAGCCGACAGTGTCATGTGTGTAGGAGAGGCCAATATAAATAAGCTGATAGATATGTGTTTAAAGGAGGTAAATTAGAATGGGAAAATTAAATGTAAGGAGGATAGACAAGATATTTAAACCAGATCCCTCAAGAGTGATTATAAAATCTCATATGCCTTCAGGTGAAGGTCGTATAGAGAATATCATAACGCGGGTTTTGAGCTTATCAGATGAGGAAGCTAATACGCTTTTACAGGATATAATAAAAGGTTTCTCAGAAAGGCACAAAAATATCTGGGATGCACTGGACAAACACTATAATAGAATAAAAAAACATATTCCTTTAAATCAAAGAATAAGTGATGTGAAAAGAGCACTTTTAGGAGCTTATTTTTCTCAAGAATATACAGTCCAATCAGCAGCTTTTTTTAATCCATCTATTGTAAAACATCCGGATCAAACTCAGGTCCCAGAAGGAAGTATTAGATTTATATTGAGTTTTAGAGCAGTGGGAGAGGGACACCTGTCCTCTATAGAGTTTAGGGGCGGATTGGTAGATAAAGAGGGGAACTTTGAATTTGATGAGGTGAGTCCCTTTGTAGAAAGGGCAGTAGCCGTGAATAATCCTGTATATAAAAAAGATATATTCTTTTGGAAATTATATGAGATGCATGAAGACTGTAGCTCCTTATCAAATCTAAAAGAACAACTATCAGATGAATTCAGCTTGTCTGAACTCCAGGCTCTTTTAAATATATCCCCAGAAAAAAAAATTCATGATCTAAAAGACACTGTTTTATGGTTAGCAAAATCAAATTATGAGCTACAGTTTAAAATAGATCAAAAATTATCTGAAAGGATTATATTCCCTAGTTCACAAAATGAAAGTAATGGAATAGAAGATGCTAGGTTTGTCAGATTTAAATATGATAATGGAGAAGTGGTGTATTATGCCACTTATACTGCATATAACGGAATTAAGATTCTGCCACAAATATTGGAAACTAAAGATTTTTTTAGCTATAAGGCCATAACATTAAACGGAAAGTATGCGGCCAATAAAGGGATGGCTCTTTTTCCAAGAAAAATCAATGGGAAATATGTAATGATTTCTAGAGTTGATGGAGAAAATCTATATATAATGTCTTCTGAAAA
>NZ_JBFHGC010000423.1:0-2564 GCF_041583315.1 Ilyobacter sp.
ACTTCATATTTTATTATTGTCTCTATCTGATTTTTTACAAAATCCGGAAAATCCTGAATCTCTGTTATATGGGCCAGATCTTCATAAGATACATTTTTAAATTTTAGTATCTCACTCACAGGCACACCTTTTACAATTCTCTGCTTCTCACCCTTTTTTTCAAGAAGTTCGTTTGCCTTAGATATAGATATACTTTCCTGTTTGAGTCTCTCTACTTCTAAATCTATATCCCCTATACACTTTTCCAGATACTGGATTTTATCTTCTGGCATTATACCTATCTCTCTCGCCTTATGCAAAAGCCTCATAAAAGCATTATCAAATCTTAGAGTAAGTCTGTATTCAGCTCTTGATGGGAGAACTCTGTATGGTTCCGGAGTTTTCTTGTGTATTATATCGTCTATGAGAACCCCTATATAGGCTTCACTTCTGTCTATTATTACAGGATCTTTTCCATCTGCTTTTCTTGCGGCATTTACTCCTGCCATGAATCCCTGGGTAGCTGCTTCTTCATATCCTGAAGTTCCGTTTATCTGTCCTGCAAAATATAAATTCCTTACCTTTTTATTTTCAAGGCTGGGATACAGCTGGTAGGCAGGAGCATAATCATATTCCACAGCATAACCATATCTCATTATCTCTGCATTTTCAAGTCCTGCTATTGTCCTCATCATTTTTTCCTGAGCAAATGGTGGCATGGCAGTAGTCAGTCCGTTTACATAGAGCTCATTTGACTCCATAGATTCCATCTCTAAAAATATCTGATGATCTTTTTTTTCTGGAAAATTAAGAACCTTTCTGTCCAGTGAAGGACAGTGTCTTGGACCGTGTGTGTTTATTACTCCGGTAACTATAGGGGAGAACTGAAGAAGCTCCCTGGCCACATCTATTGTTTTTTCAGTTGTGTGAGTCAGCCAGGTTGGAACAGTTCTGTTTTTTTCTTTTTTAGTGAAGAGAGAAAAGAAATTTGGATTCTCTTCTCCGTGCATCTCCTTTAGTTTTGAAAAATCCACTGTTCTTTTATCTATTCTAGGAGGCGTAGCAGTTTGATATCTTTCCAGATAAATTCCATTTTCCAGAAGACTTTCAGAAAGTCTTTCTGCAGAGGCTTCCCCCTGTCTTCCTGCTGGATAAACTACATCTCCTATTACAACTTTAGCCTTTAAAAATGTACCTGTAGCCAGCACTACACTCTTTGCTTTGTACTCTATTCCAAGGGATGAAACGACTCCTTTTACATGTCCATCCTCAGTAATAATTTCATCTATAGTCTCTTGAATAACCTCTAAATTAGGTGTATTTTCTATTATTTCCTTCATCTTTACTCTGTACCAATACTTGTCCGCCTGACCTCTTGTTATCCTGGCAGCAGGACCCTTGCTTGTATTCAGATGCTTCAGCTGAAGATTGTATTTATCTGTGTGTCTTCCTATTTCTCCTCCAAGAACATCTACTTCTGCCACAAGATGACTTTTCCCTGGTCCCCCTATTGATGGATTGCAAGACATCATTGCTATATTATCAAGATACATTGTAAACATGGCTGTCTTTTTGCCAAGTCTTGCTGAAGCAAGGGCAGCTTCACATCCTGCATGACCACCGCCTACGACTACAACATCAAATTCCATCTTATTCATGAGCTAAAATCTCCTTTTTATTATTGTACATGTACATAAATAAAAGGAGTATAATACCCCTTTTATCTTTGCTATTAAAAGAAAATTACCGCAGATTTATCTGCGGCAGTTTATTTCCCTACACAAAAATTGCTGAAAACATGATCTAGAAGATCCTCTGTAGATATCTCCCCTGTAACTTCAGATAGTGAATCAAGAGCCTCTTTTAGATCCACTGCCATAAGGTCCATAGGTAACCCCATGTTTATTGTTTCCAGTATATTTTCCACTGCCTGCTTTGTCTTTTCCAAAGCTGACCTGTGTCTTACATTTGTGATTATAAGTTTTTGGGAGCTATCCTCTACCTGTCCTGAAACTATATATTTATAGATTTCATCCTCCATGTTGGAAATTCCCAGATTCTCAGTTGCAGATATTTCTATCCATTTACCGACCTTATTCAAAGGGGTCAGATCAAGTTTTCTTTCCATATCTATCTTATTTAAGATACCTATCACTTTATCTGCCTTAAGCTGATCGTGGACTTTTATATCTTCCTCTTCTAGCTCTCTTGAGCCGTCGACTACAAATAGTATAAGATCAGCTTTATCTATTAGTTCCTCTGATTTTTTTACACCTATATTTTCAATAACGTCATCTGTAGCTCTTATTCCTGCAGTATCTACTAGGATAAGAGGTATTCCTTTTAGGTTTATTACTTCCTCTATCATATCCCTTGTTGTTCCGGCTATATGCGTTACTATCGCTCTTTCTTCTTTTAAGATTGTATTCAGAAGGCTCGATTTACCCACGTTTGGTTTCCCTACTATGGCGGTTTTTACACCCTCTTTTATCATTTTACCCTTAGCATATGAAGCTATCAGAGTATCAGATGTTTCTAAAACCTCTATCAAATTATCCATTAGGTTATCTGGTAGCGGGTCGTCT
>NZ_JBFHGC010000424.1:0-2561 GCF_041583315.1 Ilyobacter sp.
AGAGGTTCCCCTTCCCACTTCATCTAGAATCACAAAGGATTTATCCGTCGCACTGTTGACTATATTAGCCACTTCGCTCATCTCTACCATAAATGTAGACTGACCGCCCACTAAATCGTCACTGGCTCCTACCCTGGTAAATATCTTATCCACTATCCCTATCCTGGCGTATTCTGCCGGTACATAGGACCCTGTCTGGGCCATTAGTATTATCAGGGCCAGCTGTTTCATATAGGTAGACTTACCGGCCATATTAGGCCCTGTGAGTATTATTATGCTTTTGTTTTCGTCCAAAAATATATCATTCTTTACAAAGTCTCCTGCGCCTATTAGTTTTTCAACTATAGGATGTCTTCCCCCTTTTATATCCAGGGAAAACCCTTCAAAAACTTCCGGTTTCACATAATTATTTTTTATAGCCACATCAGCAAGAGAGGTCACCACATCCAGATAAGCCAGATTTTGTGCCAGCTCCTGAAACTCCCTGTTTTCCTCTTTTACATGAGCTGATATCTCTTTAAATATCTGATACTCCAGAGCCTCTATTTTCTCCTTGGCATTCAGCACCTTAGATTCATAGTCTTTCAGTTCCGGTGTTATATACCTCTCGGCATTTGTCAGAGTCTGCTTTCTGATATAGTCCTCTGGCACAAGAGATGAGTTGGCTCTCGTTACCTCTATAAAATATCCGAATACTTTATTGTATTTCACCTTGAGGGTTTTTATCCCTGTCCTCTCCCTCTCTCTGGTTTCTATCTCCAGGATATAGTTTTTCCCGCTTTTAGAGAGGTTGTGCAGTTCATCCAGTTCCTGGTTATATCCGCTTTTTATCATCCCTCCCTCTCTTACAGAGAAGGGTGGCTCTTCAGTTACGGCCTTTTCTATTATATTGTATATTTCCACCAGTTTTTCCAGGTCAGTTTTAAATAGCTGTCTGTTTCCCAGGATCTTTACTATTTCCAGGGCTCCCCTTATGGATTTTTTCAGGGCAATGAGGTCACGTCCGTTTTCCGTCCCCATTATGACCTTTCCTATGAGCCTCTCTATATCATATACATCCTTCAGTCTCTCTCTTATCTCTTCCCTTACCAGGACTTCATCTATAAAATAACCTATGTCCTCCTGCCTTTTTTCAATGGCATCCACCTTGAGCAGGGGGTTCTTTATGAAGTTTTTCAGCATCCTTGTTCCCATGGATGTCTGACACGAATCCAGCACCCATAAAAGAGTTCCCATATTGGATTTCTCTCTTTGGTTTTGGATAAGTTCCAGATTTCTCTGAGTAGTCAGATTCAGCTCCATATGATCTTCTCTGTTATCATAGGAGATCTTATTTATTGGAAGTTCGTTGTATTTCTGTAGTTCCAGTACATACTCTAGGACCATTGCCCCTGCTGCCACAGCTTCGTTCTTTCCTTTTAGGCCGTAGCTTTCCAGGGATATCACCCTGAAGTAATCTTTCAGTATATCTTCACTTTTTTTCACAAAAGGAACTGTTTGCATAGTCATTTCACTGACTGCTGCATAATTTTTAAATTTATCAGAAAAAGCCTCATAGGTTTTTTCTTCCACAATTATCTCATTGGGAGATATTTTATGTACCTCATTCAGAGCTCTTGATATTATATCTTCTCCCGCTATCTCTGTAGAACGGAACTCCCCTGTGGTGATGTCCACATAGGCTATTCCTGCCCTGTCTCCTTTTATGTAGACACACAGCAGATAGTTATTGCTCTTATCATCCAGATAGTCTGTGTCTATTACTGTTCCAGGAGTTATTACCTTTACTACCTCTCTTTTTACTATTCCCTTGGCAGTTTTAGGATCTTCCACCTGCTCACAGACTGCTACCTTATAGCCCTTTCTTACGAGTTTGGCTATATAGGATGCCGATGAATGATAAGGTATCCCAGCCAGTGGTACATCCTGGCCTTTTTCTTTATTTCTGCTTGTGAGAGTTATTCCCAGTTCTTTTGAGGCTATGACTGCATCCTCAAAAAACATCTCATAAAAATCTCCTAGTCTAAAAAAGAGGATGCTGTCTCTGTTCTCCTCTTTTATCTCTCTATATTGTTTCATCAATGGTGTTTCATTACTCATCAGATATTCCGTCCTCATTTTTTTGAATATTTGCTTTTCTCAGATTTTCAAGTATCTCTATAATCTCTTCATAAGATTCAGACCTGTTTATGAGATTTTTCCCGTGAGTTGCATTTTTCAGACCTTTTATATACCAGCACAGATGCTTTCTTATCTCAAAATAAAAATCCCTCTCAGGGTGATCTTCTCTGGCATATTCTACATGTTTTATAGCCATATCTATCTTGTCGTCAGTTGTTGGGAAAGTTGTTACCTTTCCATCTTCAAATATCTCCCTCACCTGCTTTATGAGCCACGGGTTCCCGTATATTCCCCTTGCAAGCATCACTCCGTCTACCTTGGAGTACATTGCCTTTTCATAGGCATCTTCAGGAGTAAATATATCTCCGTTTCCTATTACAGGAATATTCACCTGGGATTTCACATATTTTATCACGTCCCAGTCTGCAGGTCCTGAATAC
>NZ_JBFHGC010000425.1:0-2541 GCF_041583315.1 Ilyobacter sp.
ACCTCATATTTAAAATACCCTTCATCTTGGATAATTCCTGCCATGATAAGTTTTTTATTGGATCTTTTGGCAATCTCGATAGCTTCCTTTGGACCTTTATCTCTGTGTAGTCTTCCAAAAAACAACAGATAATCTTCCGGTAAATCTCTGTATGTAAATTGATTTAGATCTATTCCGTGATATATCGTATTTATATAATTCAGACCACTATTTCGATCTGAATTGCTTATTGAAACATAGTAGGTACTCTCATTGTACTTTTCATACACAGGAAGTATTTTTTCAGAGGAAAATCCGTGTATTGTAGTAAGTACCGGTGTATCTACTAATCCGCTATATGTCAAAGGAAGAAAATCAAAATTATTATGTATAATATCAAATTCATCGGCGCTCTGAAACACATTGGCTATATGCAGACTTTCCCAGACTTTAGGGTCTATATTTTTATCCTCTTCATATCCCACCTGACAAACTGATCTCAATTTCCCTTCTGTTGTAGATTCTCCTGTTGCAAATAGTGTTACATCCACTCCTCTTTTTACTAAACCCTCACAGAGTAAGGAAACAACACTTTCCCAAGGGCCATAGTGCCTTGGAGGGGTTCTCCACGCTATGGGAGAAATCAAAGCCACCCTCAATGGTATTTTTTTCTGAACTTCATTGCTTCTTCTATTTTTATTCACATTAAACCACCTCATTATTTTCAATTCTTTCTGATCCATTTCATACAAAAAAAAATGATATTTCTTTCTTGTCAGAAATTAAAACTTAAATTTATATTTTAACAAAGATCTTAGTGTAGTGTTCATACTTATAGTTTTTTTTAAGGATCATTTTATAGTATAATAAAGATAAATTATTTTCTTCAGAGTTTAGGAATAGATTTTATTATTAATTTATGGAAAACAGCCAAAACTCGAGGTATACTGCAGATATAATCAACGAAATAGAAATTTTACAGACTTAGGGGAGGAACATGTTTATAAGTAAATATCAAGTGAGGATATCCGATATAAACTACGGCGGACATATGGGAAATGAAAGAGCTTTATTGGCTTTTCAACAGGCAAGGATAGAGTGGCTGAAGACCCTGGGGCTTTCAGAAATGGACATAGGTGAAGGCAGGGGCCTAATCCAGAGGAGGGCTAATGTAGAATACCTCAAGGAGGTTTCATTAGGGGATGTCCTAGACGTTAGCATTTATCCTTCAGATATCAAAGGAAGTTATTTCGTACTTGCACATGAAGTTACTAACCAGGACGGTTTCACTGTATTGACCGGGAATGTAACTCTCGGGTCCTTTGACTATAGCAGTAAAAAACTTGCTAAAATACCTAATATTTTAAGAGAAGTACTGGAAAATAAAAAAATATCAAAAGGGAATATCTAAATTACAGCAGCAAAAGGCTGGGGTTTAATATTTCCCCTGGCTTTTTTATTGGTCTATTCTTCAGAAAATTTTAAAACCATCCTCTTAAGGCTAGGATTTTTAATGGTAATATATCAGAGCAAAATAGGAGGTAAAAATGGAATATGAAATAACTGAGCTTAAATCAATAAGGTGTTTTGGAATTGAAAAGCACATTACTAAAGAAAACAAAACAGAAAACACAATATTCAATGATATTTGGAAAGCTCTTATGGAATCGGTGGACTATAAAAAATGTGGTGTTGCCTTTGGAATATCTAAAAATTTTAAAATGGATACTCAAGAATTTGATTATATGGCTTGTTTAAAAGAAGGTACTCCGGTATTAAGGGATTTTAACATGCAAAACACTATAATCCCCGGGGGAAAATATGCAAAATTTAAATTCAAGGGAATCATGAATTCTGAAGCAGTTGAAAAATTTTATAATAATGTTTTTACATTCTCTATGACTGCAGGTACTTTAATCCCTGATATGGAAAGAGGGATAAATTCTTTGGAATTGTACGACGAGTCGTATAGAGGTATGGATAACCCGGAATCAGTTTTTTATCTTTTGATTCCCATTAAGTAGATAGTCAGATTTTATGACAAATAAAAAAGAGACATATGGGCTTGCCCTTATATGTCTCTTTTTATAATTGTTCTCTAATCACATTAGCCCTTTTTCTAGATGAGTTTTATATTATTTAAAGGATTTATTTGTGCTCAGTGAATTTTTCAAGGTCTGACAGGAATCGGTCTACTATCTCTTCTTTTGTAGCCCAGGAGGTAACCAGTCTCACAGCAGACATTTCATCATCGATATTGTGCCATATATAAAAGCCATATTTTTCAGTGAGTTTCTCCACTACTTCTGTCGGGAATATGGGAAATATCTGATTGGATTCTGTTTCCGTAAGAAAATCATACCCCAGCTTCTCTATGGATGATCCGAGCTTAGACGCCATAAAGTTGGCGTGTTTCCCCAGAGAGAAAAACAGGTCATTTCTAAATAGCTCTGAAAACTGTATACCAAGTATTCTTCCCTTGGCCATAAGAGCACCCTTTTGTTTCATATTATATCTGAAGTTTTTCTTTAAGCTATCATTACAGAGGACTATTGCCTCTCC
>NZ_JBFHGC010000426.1:0-2537 GCF_041583315.1 Ilyobacter sp.
GCCTGAGGTGTTCAGGTAGTAGAGATGTAAAATCAAGATCTGCTATCTTAGTCATTCTCTACACCCCCGTATGTCAGTGTAAAACTTGTATCTTGAGCCACCTGATAATCAAGGACCTCTATAAATTCTGGTGTAGTTATTATAAGCCTCTTTGCACCTGCGTTCTTACACAGTGTTATTAACTCCTGCGGGTCTATATCTCTCCCCAGCGCCTCTTTCTGCCAGCCCCTATACTCATCACCGGCGTCTTCTACGGCATTTTTTATTGCATTTAGCTGTTTTTCATTTGATTTACCCACATAGTAAGTTGCCTCTACTGTATAATCTACAGATTCCGGAGCAACAAGCACGACGTTGTCTGTCAAAGGCCTCTTTTCTTCAGCTGTAAGATATTCCTTTATGGTATCCAATGTCTCCTGTCCGGGGATAACCCCTCCTGACAAAAGAGGTCTTACTTCTACAGTCCCAGGAGTCGGGCTACCGACATATACATCCACTACACTTTGATGAGCTTCTTTTGTAAAATACTTATAAGCTCCGCTTGGTCCCGCTACTGAGAATCCTTCAGGAGCTTCGTGGATCCTTTCTGCGAACTCTTCTTCACTTTCATCTTCGGCTCCCCCCTCACTTTCTGTAATGTTTGAAACGCTTTCTACAAAGTCAACTTGGTCGACCATTGTGTTTATCTGTCCGGCTACAAATCCATTTCCTGTTTCTCCTGCCACTGTACACGTCACAGGTACATCTATAAAGATTTCGCCTGTAGGCAGTTCCGCATCTTCATCTGTTGCAAAGATCACCTCTCCTCCCGCCGTTATTCTTTTACCTGCAGGAATAGTTTGTATTGACCCAAACGTTTTAGAAAAAGTATACCTCACAGTTGTAACTGCTGCTTTGGCGGTGTTTTTAGTTGCTCCCCTAAACGCTCCCAAATGTGTAAGATAATCTCCTGTAGAATATCTTGGTAGGTTCATTTTACCTGTAGTATTTATATCATTACCAAGGATTATAACTATGGCTGCCATAAATTCTACAAAATCCCTCTCACCGTCCCCTTGAGCCAGAGTTTTCCCAGTCATAGACTCGTACAGATTTATAAGTGCGGTTTTCATTTCATCGGCATCCAAATTTATAAAATCTATTTCTGGAAGACTGTTAAGACTACTCATCTACTATCACCCCCTCTATACTCGGAACTGTTTTACCGTTTTCATCATATTCAAAGGTCACCCCTTCTACTTGATACCGCGGTTCCTCCCGTTCGATCTCCTCTATTATTTCGACGGTCATTTTTGCTTCTGAGATCCCCTGAGCCTCGTCGACATAATCATTTGATATGCCCTTCCCCCTGTTCAAAGGGAGGGTGCCTCTTATTCTGCTAACTGTATTATTTACATTCTGTATTATTTTTTCATTTCCGGATAAATTAAAGTCAAAGTCCGCCATTATTCATACTCCTTCAAACTTATATTTACATTTGCTTTTATGAGTTTCCCGTTCTGGTTGTAAGCCGTATGTGTCTCGTCCACACCTTGTATTACGTACTTTCCGTTCCCTACCATCTTGTTTCCCATTACAAAGGTAAGCACTTCTCCAGTATCTCTATAAGTCCGTAGCTTCTCTATTTGGATCTCAGGGCTTACATTAAATAGCGAATTAAAGTGGATTTCAAAACTTATTTCTTCGAGACCTGGCCCGAGAAATTCGAGTTTTGGTTTTTCTCCTATGATACTATGCTCAGACCAGCGTGCATTCCCGGATTTTTTCAGTTTATCAAAAGTTAATATTTTAAATACACTTGCTTCAAAAGCGATGTCGCCCAATGCTCCTATAGCCATATTTTCACCTCATATTTTTTCATAAAAAAAATCCCTGAAATAAATCAGGGATAGTTTCTTTTATTTGCTTCCAAATTTTTTAGATGTAAGTATTGATTGTGTACTCTCAGTATCGATTATATCGGCCATTCTCGAAGCGTGAGCGCTAAGTATCGTGTATTCAGATTTTATCCTTTCTTGAAGATCTCTTAGTTGCTCTTCCAGATTCTTGATTTTGTCTACACGTTCTTTTATCTCTCTAAGCCTTGGATTAAACTCAATATTGTTGATAGATTCTATCACTTTATAGTATTGCTCTTCACACTCGATAAAGTATTTCCTTGCCTGTCTCCCCTTCTCGTTGTTTTCGATCATGGAAAGTTCTTTGGCCATGTTTACCGTTATAATGTAATCCAGTTGATATCCTTTTTGAACCATTGAATGCTTGTTTCCATTAAATTCCACAACGACACCCGATTTGGTGTTGTTCCAAAGCCTAGTAAAATCTAGGCTCTCTTCAAATTTGTATTTTTCAATTCTTTCCTTAATCCAACTTGTGAAAACTCTTTTTACTTCTAAGAACTCATGCAGTTCTCTTGCTGATACCAGGCTCTCTCCGTGTATACCTTTTTTTACTTTTACTAGCATTTATGTCCACCTACCTTCATGGCTATCTCTATTGCCACTTTTTCTGATGTCACATAAATTTTGTCGCAAAGC
>NZ_JBFHGC010000427.1:0-2531 GCF_041583315.1 Ilyobacter sp.
GGGTAAGGATATAGGTTATCTCCCGGGAAGTGAGAAAGAGAAACTTAAACCATGGATGCAGCCGATATATGATAATATTGATTTTCTATCTGAAAACAAGGAAGACAAGGCTGGTGAAAAGGTGGTAATGGGTCTGGAGTCCATGGGACTTTTAAAAATAGAGGCTCTGACATATATCAGAGGTAGGTCCATACCGGCTGGCTTCATAATAATAGATGAGGCACAGAATCTCACTCCACTTGAGATAAAAACCATAGTTACAAGAGCCGGAGAGGATACAAAGATCGTATTCACAGGGGATCCGGAACAGATAGACAGTCCTTATCTAGATGCAAACACAAACGGCCTGACTTATCTGGCAGAAAAATTTAGAACAGTGGATATATCAGGACATATAACTCTCAAAAAAGGTGAGAGATCAAAGCTGGCAGAGCTGGCGGCGAAGCTTTTATAAAAAGAAATAAAATTATAATTTTATATTATTTTAAGAGAGCCCTTTTAGATTTTCTGGGCTTTCTTAAATTTAAATTAATTTTTTTAAAAATCAATTGACAGACGAGAGAAGTTGATGTAACATATATACTATAAATTCGATTTCGAAACAGAATATAAGAAGTGAATGGTTTTTCTTTGAAATAAAATAGAGTATCCCTTTATTTTAACTACGAAGAAGCAGAACACCAATTTACTTTCATTATTATGATACATAATATGGGAGTAGTTCGGTGTTTTTTTTTATAAAAATTTTTTAAAAAAAATATATATTAGGAGAGTGAGAGGTATGAAAAAAATCATTAAGATGCTTGGTATGCTAGGGATGATAGTGGCTCTGGCAGCATGTGGAGGGAAAAAAGAAGAGGAGGCTTCAGTAATTAAAATCGGTTCAATTCTTCCGTTGACCGGTGACATTGCAACTTTTGGGGAATCTTCTAAAAACGGACTTCTGATTTTACAGGATGAGGTAAATGAAGCTGGAGGAATTAATGGTAAAAAAATAGAATTTTTATTTGAAGATGATGAAAATAAACCTGCAAGTTCTGCAAGTGTGGCCCAGAAACTTATAAATAATGATAAAGTAGTGGCTATAGTAGGATCGATAGCAAGTAAATGTAGTATAGCAGTGGGTCCTATTGCAACACAAAGCAAAATACCGATGATAACACCTACATCTACAAACCCTAAGGTAACTACACAAGGTGGAGAATATGTATTCAGAGCTTGTTTTATAGATCCATTCCAAGGAAAAATCCTTGCTAAATTTTCCACAGAAGACTTAAAAGCAAAAAAAGCAGCGATACTTTATGATGTGGCAAATGATTACAGTAAAGGTCTAGCTGAGTTCTTTCAAAAAGGATTTGAAGAAGCTGGAGGAGAAATTGTAGCGGTAGAAACTTACAATACCGGAGATTCTGACTTTAATGCACAACTTACAAAAATAGCATCCCTTAAACCAGAAGTATTATTGCTTCCTGACTACTATAATACTGTAGGATTAATAGCAAAACAGGCTAGATCTACAGGAATAGACGCAGTATTTTTAGGAGGAGACGGTTGGGATTCACCAGACCTATTTACTGTAGGTGGAGAGGCAATAAACGGAGGATACTTTACAAACCACTATTCTCCAGAGGACACATCTCCTGAAGTTGTTGCATTTAAAGAAGCTTACGAAAAAAGATTTAATGCTATACCAAGTGCTTTCTCGGCTCTTTCTTATGATGCAGGAAAAATATTAATCGCTGCAATTGAAAAAGCAGGTTCTACAGATGGAGAAAAAATAAAAGAAGCACTTAAGGCTACTGATATAACTGCTGTATCTGGAAATATAAAATATGACGAAGACAGAAATCCTATAAAGGGAGCTGTAATCTTAAAGACTAAAGACGGTGCTCAGGAATTTGTTAAGAAAATTAACTTTTAATTTAATGAAATTCAGAAAAAATACGGAATTTTAATTTGAAAAAGGCAACCTTTCTCTTTTAAGATGCAGAGAAAGGTTGCTTAATATTAAAAGTGTTGAATCCATAAGGTTTTATGGAAGGAAAATCACAGCTTATCTTTGGTACTTGATTCATGTAATTTTATATATGATTGTACAAGTTGGAATATAAAAAAGTTCTTACTGTGATTTATTTAGAGAAACACCATAAATTAGATATAGTAGAATTACATGATTCAAGTAAAGATAAAATTTAAAAATGAGGTGAAATTATGGAAATTATACAACAAATTCTAAATGGTTTGGCTCTGGGAAGTGTATATGCTTTGATAGCCATAGGATACACAATGGTTTACGGAATAATTAAGCTTATAAATTTTGCTCACGGGGACATCTATATGGCTGGGGCTTACTTTGGATACGTGGCAGTGTCTAGGCTCAATCTTGGATTTATACCTGCCCTCATAATGGCAATGGCACTGAGTGCACTGCTGGGAATAATAATAGAAAAGGTGGCTTATAAGCGTCTCAGAAATTCACCTAGAATAACACTACTTATAACTGCAATAGGTATGTCTTTACTCCTTGAGAA
>NZ_JBFHGC010000428.1:0-2527 GCF_041583315.1 Ilyobacter sp.
CGGAGGAGCCTTTTGCAATGGTAAAAAAATAAAGATAGGATCTGAAAATGAGCTGAACAAATGTGTCTTAGCAACAGGATTCCCTTATGACAAGCTGACAAATCCGCTGAATAATATAGACTATTTTTCTGAACTTGTACCAAGGTTGAGAGGAGTGAGAAGAATGGGAGCGGCAGCCTATGACCTGGCCTGTGTGGCAGCCGGATTCCTAGACGGATACTGGGAGATGAATCTCCGACACGGGGATGTAGCAGCAGGACTACTTCTGGTCGAGGAAGCTGGTGGAAAGGTCTCGTACTTCAGAGATGACAGAGAGTATTCTATAATAGCTGGAAACAAAGAAATAGTGGAATTAGTAGAAGGTCATATTAAAATAGTAGACAGCAAAAGATAAAAGCCGGAGATTTCCGGCTTTTTTAATACAAAAAAGAAAAAAGGATGCTGATTAATCAACATCCTTTAAATCACATCAAAGCTAATTATAGTGCGTTTACTCTAGCTGCTAGTCTAGCTTTTTTTCTAGAAACAGTGTTCTTCTTAAGAACTCCTTTTGAAACCGCTTTGTCAAGCTCTTTGTAAACTACAGATAAAGAAGCTTGTGCAGCTTCAGCATTTTGAGCTTCAACTTCTGTTAAAACTTTCTTTGCCATAGTTTTTACTCTAGACTTAACGTCCTGATTTCTCTGTCTGTTTCTTTCTGCGATTGATATTCTCTTTTTAGCTGATTTTGAGTGTGCCAAATTAAAAACCTCCCTGGTAATCTTTTCAATTGAAAAAATAGTATCATAAATAACATAAAATGTCAATAAAAGTATATTGACACAGGCCTTTTAATTTGACAGGTAAGCATCAAAAGAGACACAGAATATTCAGTACAATGGACTAGTAAATATTATCATAAAGTTTAGAAAAATAAAAGTAAATATTTTCTTAAAAGATTAGAGCAGCCCTTTTACTTAACTTTGGGATAACTTGTGATATGGTGTAATTTATGATAATATATACATTATATCAAAGACTATTTTTGAAAGGAAACAAAATGGATATAAATGAAAAAATCTCCTCAGATGCTCAAAAGATTATAAGACTGGCAATAGATGAAGCTGGAGGCAACGAGGTGTTTTTTCGTGGCGTACCTGACGAAAATGGTATTGTTGATCATGTGGAAATTTTGGCACGGGGAAATAAACATTCAGTTCCGGCAATAATGAAACAGATGAAAAAAAGAGAAGTAATTATTCATAATCACCCTTCCGGATATCTATACCCGTCAGATGCAGATGTGCAAATAGCTGCAGTGTATTCTGATAAAAAGGAAGGAGCTTCTTATATAGTAAATAATAAAGCTGACGATATATATGTAATGGTTGAACTGAAAAAAACTGTAACAGTTTCAATAGATGTAGGGCCATATTTTGAAAAAAAAGGTCTTCTGTCCCAGGTGTTCCCGGAGTTTGAGTACCGTGAGGAGCAGCTGCATATGGCTAAGCATATAGAAAACGGACTCAACGCTCATAAAAAAGTCGTGGTAGAGGCAGGGACGGGAACCGGGAAAACGCTGGCATACCTCATCCCTAGTATAGAATGGGCAATAAAAAATGAAAAAAAAGTAATAATATCCACAAATACAATCAACCTCCAGGAACAGCTCCTCAATAAGGATATTCCCATAGCAAAAAAAGTGATTCAGAGTGATTTTAATTATCTTCTGGTAAAAGGTCGTGGGAATTATCTGTGTAACAGAAAACTTATGAATATGGCTACTGGAGAAAGTGTGGATTTTGAGGACTTTAGTCAATCACAAAAAGAACAGTTTCAGGCTATCTTGAAATGGGCTTCTAGCACTAAAGAAGGTGACAGAGGTGAACTTCATTTTGAGGCAGATTCATATGTGTGGGAATTTTTTCAGAGTGAAGCAGACGTGTGTTCCGGGAATAAGTGCCCCTATAAAGGGGATTGCTTTTTTTTGAAATCAAGAGAAGAGAAGAAAAAAGCAGACCTTCTCATAACAAACCACCATATGTACTTTGCAGATCTTTCCATAAGAAAAGAGATCGGATTTAACACAGAATATGCCATTCTTCCAGACTATGACATGGTTGTTTTTGACGAGGCTCACAATATTGAAAAAGTGGCCAGAGATTATTTTTCCTATGAAGCTTCCAAGTACTCCTTTACAAAGACAATGAATCAGATATACAATACTGGGAAGAAAAAAAAGAAGAAAACCGGTAGTTACAATCAGCTCATAAATTATCTGAAGAATATAAAATACGAAAGTTATAAAGATGTGGAAAGACTCGTAGTGGAAGAACTTATAGAAAGACACATAAATCTTTTTAAAAAAGGTAATGATTATTTTTTAAGAATGATAGATGTTTTTTCAAGGGGGCAGCAGGGGACTGTGAATCTCAGACTGAGACATGAGGAGCTAGAACATAGCAGCTTGTGGAAGGATCTGAAAGAGGCTGAAGAGGATCTTGTGATCGAATATAATTCTTATATGAAAAGGCTGAGAAGCCTTATA
>NZ_JBFHGC010000429.1:0-2526 GCF_041583315.1 Ilyobacter sp.
TATTATGGCTACTCCTATGGTACTAGCAGTACCAAATGAGGTTCCTAAGAGTAAAGATACGAATGAAACAATAAGAAAGGTATAGATAATAAAAAAATCGGGGTTCATAAACTTGATTCCGTAGTAAACGATTGCCGGGATTGTGCCCGCTGAGATCCACAGGGATGTAATAATACCTATAAGTGAGAATACCTGGAGAACAATAAATGATTTTTTTCCGCCTTCAAAAATCATCTTAAGGACATCTTTTATATAATATCCCCTTTTTAAGGCCAGAAAAGCAAAAATAAAAAGGGCAGCAAACAAAGGGTATCCGATGAATATTTTATTTATAACCGAAAGTATCAAAAGAGTAAAAATAAAAGCCATGCTCAGTATAATGTCCATGAAACCTCCTTAAATTTTAATGATCACACAGATTTTAACTTTAAAACCATTATAAATCAATTGTTATTTAATTTATAAATATTGTAAGGCAGGGACATTATAAAGTTGAAATAGGTGGCGGAGGTAATGAGAATATGTTAATATTTATACAGAGGGAAATTCAAAATTGAAAAATATTTGGGGGGAATGAAAATGGCTAAAAGAGCAATAAATACTGAAAAGGCACCTGCAGCTTTGGGACCGTATTCACAGGCTATAGAGGTTAACGGAATGTTATTTGTATCTGGACAGATTCCGTTTGTACCAGAAACTATGACTTGTATTTCTGATGATGTACAGGAGCAGACTAAACAGTCTCTTGAAAATGTAAAAGCTGTATTAGAAGAGGCAGGATATTCTCTAAAAGATATAGTAAAAGCTGGGCTTTTCATAAAGGACATGAATGATTTTTCAAAAATAAATGAAGTTTACAATGAATATCTAGGAGACGTAAAACCTGCTAGAGCTTGTGTAGAGGTGGCTAGACTTCCTAAGGATGTAAAAATAGAAATAGAAGTAATAGCTGTAAAAGGTTAAAGCTGCGTGAGCGGCTTTTTTTTTTACATATAATTATCTGTAAAAATTTAATTTAAATATGAGAGAAGGAGAAAAAAATTATGACATTTGTAACTTTAAAAAAACAGGATGGAGTAGGGATACTTACTATTTCTAGAGGAAATGTTAATCCCATCAATGAAAAATTTGTCGATGAACTGACCGTGGCTTTTAAAACCATTGAAAAAGATAAAGAGATAAATTCTGTGATACTGACAGGATATGGTAAATTTTTTTCATTTGGATTTGATATTCCTGAATTCTTATCTTATTCCAAAGAAAATTTTTCTGGATACGTTAAAAAATTTACAGAGCTATATACTCTGATATTTACGTTTTCAAAACCTGTAATAGCATCTTTAAACGGACACACCATGGCAGGAGGTTGCATGCTGGCAATGGCTTGTGATTATCGTATAATGGCATCAGGAAAGTCCAAAATATCCCTAAATGAGTTAACTTTTGGGGCGACTGTCCTTGCAGGAAGTGTTGAGATGCTTCGGTTTATTGTAGGAAATGCTAATAGTTCAAAAATATTATATTCAGGTAAGATGTATTCCTCTCAAGAGGCCAAAGAAATGGGATTAATCGATGAAGTGGCAGAGTTGGAAGATCTTACAAGTATTTCATTAGAAAAAGCAAAAGATCTGGGAGACAGATCTTCAGAAGCATTTCACAGCATAAAAAAACTCATAAGAAAACCAGTTGCAGAAGAGATGAAGAAAAGAGAAATAGAATCTATAAAAGAATTTGTAGAAATATGGTATTCTTCTTCAACCCAGGAAAATCTAAAAAAGATAACTATAAATTAAATTTTATTATTGACCATATACAAAAAAACTCCTTTTTATTTTACTTCCAAGAGGTTTGAGAGTTCCAATCTGAAATCTCTTCCGTTGATTTCTCCAACATACATAGATGTTTTAAAATTTTTTGTCGACCTGGCAGGAATATTGTAAAAAGTAGGAGAAGAAACTAATACCTCTCTGCCATCGTTTACTTGGGGATCTTTAAAGTAAATATCAAAGGTTACAGTCAGATTTTTACTGCTTCTGTTTTCAATAAGTCCTGAGAAATGTCTATAGTGGTTACTTTTTCTAGTTAATTTTGCATCGCTAATCCTAATTTTACCAAAATTAAAAGAATATCTTGAAGTTTCACCCATTGCAGGGGAAAAAGTAATTATAAAAGCTATTAATAATATAAATTTTTTCATAATATTTGACCTCCTTTTTGAAAATATAACCAGCATTAAGCGACAGGTTATCTCTGAAAGATTTGTATAGTTTTAAAACTATCTGAATAAGAATTATATTCGTTAATTTAGGAAGAAATCATTCTCCTATGTAAATAATTTTATTTTAGCTTGCGACAATTCCTTTTTTTTATATTCTGATAGATATATTTTATTTGTTTTTATTCCTGTATTTATACTAAAAAAACCTCCGATTTAAAGTGAAATTCCACTGAAAATAGGAGGTTTAAGTAAATTTTAAAATGATTTTATTGATTCATTTTTTCTAAAGAATTAATCCATAAATAATA
>NZ_JBFHGC010000430.1:0-2525 GCF_041583315.1 Ilyobacter sp.
CAGGAGTAGATGTCCTTTTAGAAAGTGAATCAGATGTATATGATATGCTCGATCTTGGTTTCGGAAAATGTTATTTCGCCATAGCCGCTCCCAAAGGATGGAAGGCCAGCAGCAACAGAACCATGAAAATAGCCACCAAATACATCAACTATTCGAGAAACCATTTTGAAAAAATAGAGAGAAAAGTAGAGCTTATAAAATTAAACGGCTCTGTAGAGTTAGCTCCAATTGTAGGACTTTCTGATGCCATCGTAGATATAGTAGAAACCGGTGCCACACTAAAGGAAAATAATCTAGAGATCATAGAAAAGCTAGAAGATATAAGTGCCAGGATAATAGTAAACAAAGTCAGCTATAAGTTTAAAAATGAAACTATAGAAAAAGTGCTAGGGGATATAAAGGGGGAGCTTTAATGAAAATACTGAGAAGTTCAGAGTATGATGCCATAAAGGCAGAAATACTCTCAAGAGGTGATCTCGACTACAAGGATATCAATGTCACAGTAGAGGAGATAGTAAAAAACGTAAAGGAAAACGGGGATAAAGCAGTACTTGGGTATACTGCAAAATTTGACGGTGCCGTGCTGGAAAAAATGGAAGTCACAAAAGAAGAGATGGACAGGGCCTGGGAAAGGACACCTGATTCTCTCAAAGATGCACTGACAGAAGCTGGAAACAGTATCAGAAAATTCCATGAAAAGCAAAAAAGAAATTCATTTATGGATAATGCCCTAAAGGGAAGAATAACAGGGCAGCTAATAAATCCCATAGAAAAAGTGGGAATCTATGTCCCTGGAGGAAAGTCACCTTATCCTTCTACGGTACTAATGAATGCCATACCTGCAAAGGTAGCTGGAGTACAGGAACTGACTATGATAACTCCTCCTGGAAAAACCGGAGAAATCATGGACAACATCCTGGTGGCTGCAAGAATAGCAGGAGTGGACAGGATATTCAAAATAGGAGGAGCCCAGGGAGTGGCTGCTCTGGCCTATGGTACTGAGACTGTACCTAAGGTATATAAGATAACTGGACCAGGGAATATATATGTGGCACTTGCCAAGAAGCAGGTCTACGGAATAGTAGATATAGATATGATCGCAGGGCCTAGCGAGATCCTCATCATAGCAGATGATACAGCCAACCCAAGATATATAGCCGCTGACCTTCTGTCTCAGGCAGAGCACGACGAACTGGCCTCTTCTGTACTGGTAACTCCAAGTGAGAAGCTGGCAGAAAAAGTGTCAAAAGAGGTAGACATACAGCTGGCTAAACTTTCCAAAAGAGAGATAGCGGAAAAAGCCCTTGAAAATTACGGAAGAATCATCATAACAAAGGATATAGATGAAGCGATAGAGATGGCAAATGACATCGCAACAGAGCATCTAGAGCTCATGGTAGCTGAGCCCTTCCTCTATATAAATTCAATAAAAAATGCCGGAGCAATATTTGTAGGGGAAAATACCCCTGAACCTCTGGGAGACTACTATGCAGGACCAAACCACACTCTCCCTACAAACGGAACAGCTAAATTTTCATCTCCTTTGTCGGTGGACGATTTCATAAAAAAGACCTCGGTAATCTATTATTCTAAGGAAGCACTGAAAGAGGTAAAGGATACCATCCTGGAAATATCAGACAGTGAAGGTCTTACGGCTCACAGCAACTCTATCAGAATAAGATTTGAGGAGGAATAATCATGAAATTTTGGAGTAATATTACCAAGAGTCTGACTCCCTATGTACCAGGAGAACAGCTCAATGAAATCGATATAGTAAAACTAAATACAAATGAAAACCCGTTCCCGCCTTCTCCTAAGGTAATAGAAAGTATACATCAGGCTATAGGGACACAGCTGAAAAAATACCCGGATCCTGAAAGCACAGAACTAAAAAATGCCATCGCAGAGTTCTATAACATAGAATCTGAAAATGTATTTGCAGGAAACGGTTCTGACGAGGTCTTGGCTCATGTATTCATGGCGTTTTTCAAAGACAAAAAACTTTATTTTCCAAATATCACATACAGCTTTTATCCTGTATACTGCGGACTTTATGAGATAGATTATCAGCCTATCTCCTTAAACTATAAATTTCAGATGGAGACAGAAGATTACCTGGGTCTAGACGGAAACATAATCTTCCCAAATCCCAATGCTCCCACAGGTATAGGGGTGGAACTATCTGTCATCGAAGAGATCCTCACAAAAAACCCTGAAAATCTAGTGGTGGTAGATGAGGCGTATGTGGACTTCGGTGGGAAATCTGCCATAGAACTCATCGGCAAATATAAAAACCTTCTCATTGTACAGACCTTCTCAAAATCAAGGTCTCTGGCAGGTATGAGAGTGGGATTTGCAATAGGAGACACTGAACTCATAGAGGGCCTCGTAAGAGTCAAGGATTCCTTCAACTCATATCCTCTGGACAGGCTTGCCCAGGCAGCGGGAGAAGCTGCTATGAAGGACAGAGAGTATTTTGATTACACTTGCAGTGAGATAATCAAAAACAGGGAATGGACAGTGTC
>NZ_JBFHGC010000431.1:0-2512 GCF_041583315.1 Ilyobacter sp.
ACTCCTTTTGAAGTTTAAAATATATACGTGGCTCCTAGAGAAACCGTGTAAGAGTAGTTTGATGTACCGGCACCATCTTCATAATAATAAGTAGTTCCATCGGAATAGTATTCAGTGTCATCACCTGTTTCTCTGAAGTACTTCTGGAAATTACCTGAAAGGTTAATCATGAGATTCTCCATTATCATGTATCCTATATTTAATCCTAAGGAGAGATAAGCGATATTTTCAAATTCATCTTTGTAGGTTACCGAGTCACTTCCAGAAACATAGATTGAATCATTGACAGTATATCCTGAATAATAGTGGACATCCTCTGCTTCTCCCCAAGCCCATAGAGAACCTCTGACATAGGAAGAGATAACCCATTTATCCTTTTTTGTATTGAAAGTCAACCCAAGGTAAGGAGCATAAAATTCCTGATCATAGGATATAGTTTTTTCATCATCAAAAACAACGTCTCCAGTTCTGAAGAAATCATCAAAAGTAGTGGCATAGTAATTACTATAGGTACCATATCCGCCATATGCATTCCATTTATAACGGTCGTGCCTGAATCCTAATTCCCCTGTAATAGAAGAAGAATCTTTTTTATAAAGAAGATAGCTCATATTTATATCCAGCATATAGGCCTCATCGAGCTCTGTATCGCTTGATGAATAATCTGTCCAGGGTTCACTGTCCCCTAGATACCAGTCATAGTCTTCCATGTTTCCACTGCTTTCTGAGATTTTTGTCCACCCGGAAAAGTTAACTGAAAACTTGTCATTTAGCTTTACAGAAGTATCAATTCCTATTACAGGAACATTGTCTAGATCCCAAGTGAGTTTGCTCTGTTTACTGGAACCGTCATAAACATACTCTTCTGATTCACCATTTAAAACTCCTGTGGAAATGGATATGGATATTGGTATTTTGCTTTCACTTTCTACCATGAAGACTTCGCTTGAAGTGGCAGACATGGAATATGTACTTGAAACTGAGATCATAAAAAGAGCTGCCATCAGGGCCAGCCTTTTGTTTTTGGTGTTTGCCAATTGCATAAAATTTCTCCCCTTTTTCATATTAGTATAAAAATCCCCTCATTAGAAATAATAGCCTTAAAAATTGGTAATTACAACCCTGCATCATTTGGATACTAAAGGTAGAAATTAAATTTACATCTGGTTTTTAATAAAAAGATATATTTTTTTAATACTTTCTTTGTGTATTTCAATTTTTTTTATGATAATGTCACAGGTAAAAAAATTGTAAAAATATCAGATCAAAGGATAAAAGCAGTCATCAGGCTACTAGCTTTTTTTTTTTATATATGTTAAAATAGCTTATATTTTATTAAATGAACAGACGGGGTGGAGAGGTATGGAACAGATTGTTTTTGATTTGAAAAACATGGATCTTCCTGCTCTGGCAAAAAGAGTAAAATCTGGAGAACTTATTATTTATCCCACAGACACAGTCTATGGTGTGGGAGCAGTGACAGATAAAGAAGACGCACTCAAAAAAATATACCGGGCTAAGGAGAGAACATTTTCCTCGCCTCTTATCGCTCTTGTAAGTGATATAAAAAATGTAGAAAAGATAGCTTATATTGATAGAAATAAATCTGAAATTGAAAAACTCATGAAGTTTTTTTGGCCGGGAGCCCTCACTATAATTCTCCGAAAGAAGGAGAGTGTCTCGCCTGTGATGGTATCAGGAGGGGAAAGTATAGGGGTGAGGATGCCGAACCATCCACTGGCACTGGATATAATAGAAGCCTGCGGAGGGATACTAGCCACTACAAGTGCAAATATATCAGGAGAACCCAGTCCTAAAAAATATTCAGAAGTAAGTGAAGAGTTTAAAAAAAGAGTGGAAATACTGGTAGACGGAGGGGTTTGTGATCTCGGGATAGAATCTACTATTATAGATATGAGAGAAGAGCCTTTGATCCTAAGACATGGGGGCGTAACAAAAGAAGAGATAGAGAAAATAATAGGAAAATTTTAAAATAAGTAAAAAACTTGTATAATTATGGAGGAGAACAGAATGAAAGGTCAAAGGATTAATCCGAATAATCTAAACCCTATGCAGATGAATAACATGACTTCTATGATGGGTATGATGAACACAATGCAGAAAATAGGTAAATCAAAGAGAAAATATACAATTAATCTCGATAAAGCCAATAAAAAGTTTTTATCTAAATTTGTAGACGAGATAAAAAAGCAATTTGGAGGATCTCCTATACCTCAAGGTCAGGGAGTAGTAGTATTTTTGGACTACTTGAAAGCTGAGTGTGAAAAGAAAGACAAAAAAGAAGTTAGAGTCAGCTTCGAAGAACTTGAATTTCTGAAAAAAATGTTGTCAGATTCTCTGAGAGGAATCGAAAATATGAAGTTTAAATGGTATCAGTTCCCTAAAAAAATATTTTTGAACATAATGCTTAAACAGTATAAATATCTTCTGGAAGAGATCAAGAAGTAAAAGTATAGAGGAGCCCAGAGGGCTCCTTTTGTTTTACAATTAT
>NZ_JBFHGC010000432.1:0-2507 GCF_041583315.1 Ilyobacter sp.
GAGACAGTGAACTCGGAGATGCTGATGAAGCTGCAGATATCAGGCTTAAAAACAAAGACAGGAAATTTCAATATAAAGATACACTTACAATGGGTGTAGGAAATACAGAGACAGGGTATACTATTGATTACAGCAACATCTACGATGCAGCTGATGAAAGCCGTAAAAAAAGAGATCTAATAAAAAACAGTGTTGATATAAAAATAGATGATACCAAGATAGCAAAAATTTATTATAACTTTGATGAGCATTTTACAGATGAAAATGAATCTAGTGAAAACTTCAATGATCTGACAAACAAACAGTATGGTATAGACTATTCTTTGGGAGATCACAAGGTCTATTATAAAAAAGAAAAAATAAATTATGATATCTGGGATATGGAAGATACTGATGACTCAAGAGAGAGAATCAGCGAAGATACCTACGGATATGAACTTAAAAACGGCCTGGATAAATGGCAGTTTGAATTCATAAGAGGTAAAGATTACAGATACAATGAGACTGATGAAGATGTAGATATAGATGTAGATAACCAGATATACAGCTTTTCTTACCTAAACGGAGGAGATGTAGAGCATTATTATAAGGGAACTTATGAAGATTATGTACACAACGAGGATGAAAATGATATTTACTCATCTGATGTCGTATCATTCAGATATGAATACAGGGACAAAAGGTTTACAGATGAGGACCTCAAAAAATACGGCGTAAAGGAAACCGGGAAAGATAAAGATGAACTTAGCCAGGAAGACATAGAAAAAATACGTAAGATTCTTGAGGACAGAGAGAGCAACTCCCTTGACTTCAATCTTAGCAGTATAAGAGATGAAAAGATGGATCTGGGAGAATACAAGAGAAAATTCTCTCTATATCTGATGTTCCAGAGAAACAGTGAAAGATATGCAGAAACTTCTAATTACTGGGATTCTATGGAAGGTGTAGATGTAAGTATGTACTACTCATACAACAGACTAGGTATTGGGTATGAATTTAATCAGGATGCTGAATATGACAGTAGTGACGATTGGTCAGAGACTGACAGGGACCACGAAATCAGTCTCAGTGCAAAGGTGGGAAAACCTAGTGAAGGCTGGAGAGTAAAAACCTTTGTAAGGCTTAACGAAACACTTTCCGGAGACGACTCAAACAGAAAAACCTTGGACGGTATAGGGGTGGAAATAGGCAAGGAAAAAGGCTACTATGAATGGGCAGTGGCTATGACAAGGGAATATGTAAGTTCTTCAGATGACTATGAATGGGAAGTTGCACTGCAGTTTACTCTTCTTACTTTTCCTAATATGCCTATATTTGGTTTTGGAGCTCAAAATGACGGAGATAAGACATCACCGCAGACCTATCTCTTTGATGGGGTAAATGTAGAGGATATAGAATAGTCTGTCGGATGTTTTCGGGAGAAAGACAGGGCAAAAAAGTTGACAGATTAGGTAGTTTTTGGTATCATTTTTAAAAAGGTATCATTAGGAGAGATTTCTATGTTGTACGGAGTATTTTTCCATACTACAACTACATTAACCAATAATTAAGGGTTTGTATCACATCAGATACAAACCCGTATTGTATTTTCAAAATGGTTGGTGTCTATGTGGGGAATCTTGAGAGCTGAGATAGAGAGACCATCTGGACAAAACCGGGTGGTCTTTTTTACTGAAAGATCCCTATAAAACAGGTTAATAAAAAAATTAAAAATAGAAAAAAGGAGAGATTACTATGGTGAAGATAACACTTCCAAGCGGAGATATAAAAGAATTTGACCATGCTCCCAATATGTTTGAAGTTGCCAAGAGCATAAGCAATTCTCTTGCAAAGAAAGCAATTGCGGCTAAGGTAGACGGAAAAAATGTGGACATGAAATATATCACAGAAAAAGATGCAGCAGTGGAACTGATAACTCCAGAAACAGAAGAGGGAGAAGAGGTAATAAGACACTCTGCAGCCCACCTTATGGCGCAGGCAGTAATAAGACTATTCCCTGGAACAAAGGTAGCCATCGGACCTGCCATAGAAAACGGATACTATTATGATTTTGATCCTAAAGAGCAGTTTACAGAGGAAGACCTGGTAAAAATCGAAGCTGAAATGAAAAAAATCGTAAAAGAAGATATAAAAATAGAGAGAATCGAGATGACTAGAGAAGATGCTATAAAGCATTTTGAGAACCTTGGGGAAAATTACAAGGTGGAGATAATAAAGGACATCGCAAAGGGAGAGATGCTTTCTTTCTATAAGCAGGGTGACTTTATGGATCTTTGCAGGGGGCCTCACGTACCTTCTACAAAATATATGAAGGCCTTTAAGCTAAAATCACTAGCAGGAGCTTACTGGAGAGGGGATTCTAAGAATAAGATGCTCCAGAGAATATATGGATTCGCATTCTCTGATGAAAAGAGGCTAAAAGACCATCTGAATTTTCTAGAGGAAGCAGAAAAGAGAGATCACAGAAAGATAGGAAAAGAACTGGGTCTATTCTTCATGAGTGAGTA
>NZ_JBFHGC010000433.1:0-2501 GCF_041583315.1 Ilyobacter sp.
CTGATTTTTCACAGCCTTGACCTTTTGGTTACTTTTCTGTCAAGAGAAAAGTAACACTATATAAATTCAGTATTTTACAAAAAATTTGATCTTTTACAACTAATTAAAAAAGGAGTAAAACATGGAAAATAGAGAGATCTCTCTTTTAAAACTTCTTCTTTCAGGGGAAGTTTTTTCAGAAGATGATATTATGAAAAATATGAGTATAGAGGCTGATGAACTGGAAAATCTTTTTGATATTCTCGAAGATGAAGGTTATCTTGAGGTAGACAACGGATATTTCGAGAAAACATGTGACAACTGCTCTAAAGGAGGGAACTGTACTTCGCCTACTTACCAGCCCAATGACAAGGTAAAGAAGATACGAGTCATCACTTGGAAGGCTATAGAGGAATTTGGACAACAGCCATAAATATTCAAAAAGACCAGCTTATGCTGGTCTTTTTTTAGAGAATAATTTGATATTTTTTTATTTTTTCATTTATATATTTTTCATCTAAGACACCAATCTCTTCTATTACGCCATTTACAACCATTTCAGTATCCGTTTTTCCTTTACTCTTAGAATATCTTGAAAACAGTTCTTTTCCGAATAGAATCTCATCTTCAGTAAGGTCTCCGTATCCTAATACAGCAGGTCCCGGAGTTCCTGCTCCCACTATATACAGACTTCCAAAATCTTTATATTCTGATATTTTTAGATTGTCATCGTGTTCTCTTCCCACAAATAGGTACTTACCAGCTTCCATTTTGAAAAATCTTCCGTATTTAGCAAGATGAAAAAGGAACGAGTAATTGTCCTCGAGAAATCCATCATTTTCCAGAGTCTTGAGTCTGTAAGAATAATTTGGTTCTGTGAGCATACACCCACCACCTGGACTTGGGTATTCTACTATTCCGTACTCTTCTATAAGAGCCATCTGTCTCTTTCGGCTTCTACCTTGTATATCCAGTAGCTGCTCTCTGTCTACCCACCCTTCTCTTATGGGCTTGGTAGGAGGCAGGAGTTTTGCTGATAATGGACGCAGTATCAAATCTTCTACTCCAGATAATTCCATTACTTTTCCAAGGGCTATATAATTCTGAGACATGGGTCTCTGACCCAAAACCTCTCCGGATATGAGAAACTGTGCATCATATTTTTCAAGAAGCTTAGCTGCCACCTGAAACATGAGTGCGTGACAATCTATGCACGGATTCATGTTTTTTCCTCTTCCACTTGGAGACTCTTTCAATATCTCAGTATGTATTTTACTAAAATCTACATACTCAAGTCTCACTCCTAGCTGCTCTGCCATTCTTTCAGCCTTTTCATTTTTACCTCCAAAAAAATGGGATACAAAGTTTAGGGCTATAACCTCTATACCTTGCTCTACTACCACCTTAATGGCAAGGGCACTGTCTAATCCCCCTGAAAATAACGCTAATGCTCTCATTTTAAAAATCACCTTCCTTATAAATGCTAAAGGACTCCTCACCTAAATCGGCGGAAGCCCTTAAGTTAACTTTTTTTATTCCTTTACACTATCCCCTATTTTTTCTGTATTTTCATAGGGCATAAACTTATTAAAAATAACAGTTACGACTATGGCAAAAATCAGTCTAAACCAGAAAATCCCTATCATTTTGGCTCCTATGGATGCCATTAGAAGCGTATCCTCTATCAAACCATGGCAAAGACTCATAAATACAGCCACCAAAAAGAAACTTCTCTTGCTGTACTTCCCCTCTCTGCTCTCTTTAATTATAAATCCGCTTCCATAACTTATACCCATTGTGAGTCCCACTATGCAGGTAAATGAAAGCCCTGCTTCTATTCCGAAAATCCTCATCATAGGAGAAAATTTTGAGTTTATCCACTCTATTACTCCCAGCTTTTGCAGAATCTCCATTACCGCCAGAAGGATAAAAATTATAAAAAATATCATCATATATTTTTTAGCTTCTCCCAGTATCCAGTAAAAAATTCCAGGTTTTGCCTTTTCAGGAATAAAGCTGAAATTTGCCTTTTCCTGATAGAGATTAAACAATTTAAATATAATATTTAAAAACACACCTGATATTATAGCACAGAATACTCTGATTCCAAAAATTTTTGAAGGTTTTGCTCCTGTTTCAGATATTACTTTTAATTCCACAGGCAGCGAGTGGGCCACAAGAATTATCGTTGACAGAATGGTTATCTCTGCTACTGTTACGCTGTTACTTTCTGCCAGGGTAAAAAGCGTCAGAATACCGGCATATATGTTTGTAGTCATTGCCGTAGCCCATACAATTCCCATTTCTCCGCTCAGTCCCATAATCCCCATCACAGGAGAAATTCCTCTGGATATTGTTTCTATTATCCCAAAATGACTGAGTATTTTTACTAAAATACTCACTGGAAGCATTATTTTTAAAAGTTTATAACTTATATTAATACTATCTTTCAGCAGCTTCAATTTTCCCCCTATACTTTAAATCTCTAAGAGTCCGTTGTTTACAGATTCTGCTTTCCCGTC
>NZ_JBFHGC010000434.1:0-2500 GCF_041583315.1 Ilyobacter sp.
AATCCAATAAAGTAATCAGACCGTCACTTCCCGGAGGAACAGTTTCTCCCATCTGATTTAAATACTCTTCTTCAGAAATACTTAATTCTTTAGATTTTTTGATTACTTCTTCACCGAGAAGGTCTTTATACCAACTTACAGTCCACATCCCCCTTCTTATTCCTTTGGATTCATAGACATATTTAAAAGGAACACAGGCTAAGGTCGAAAAGAAACTCTTGGCATCTTCGAAATAATCTTCTCTTAAAAGCATAGAAGATATAAAAGTCCCAAGAGAGATCATAATTGATTTGTCATTACTTATACCTGATCCAAGTACTTCCACAGCCTTGTCATTCCCAGTTGCTACAACCTGAATTCCTTTTTTCAGACCAAATTCTCGGCATAGCTCAGCTTTTAAAGGGCCATAGCTTTCTCCAGGTTTTATTATTGAAAATAATTGATCTCTTTTTAATCCATTCTCTTTGATAACTTTGTCATCTGTTGACCAATCCAGTGTTTTTCTGTCAATTGGCCAGTAAACTTCCAAATTACTGCAAGTATCCTTAAATTGACCTGTCATTCTGTTGGCAAGATAACCTGAAGTAGTTGTAACATATTGCACTTCATCATTTTCATGCACATATGGTGCAGATAATCTTCTGTCCATCCAGCTTAAAACAGGATAAGCTAATGAACCGTCTTTTTTTAAGAGTGCACGGCAACACCTTATTGTACATAGTCCTATGGCCAGGATAGAATTTTTATTTCCGGAAAATTTATTTAGACAGTCTTTTAGCCCGTCACGGACACTATCCCACAAATCATCATCAGGATGTAACGCTACTCCGCCTTCAGCTGTATAGAGGTTTTTTAAAGTTTTAGATCCATAGCATACTTCATTTCCCTCTAGGTCAAAAATTGTAACTTTAGTACTTTGTGAACCATTGTCTATGCCTATTATATATTTACTCATAATAATTTCTCCTAAACCCCCATAATTATCCAATTCAAATATCATGATAAATAAATTTTTATATATAATTTTACACGTGATTATTGAATAATCAACTATACGAAAGGACCTCCTGGAAGAGGTCCTAAAAATTTCTTTTAAATTATGTCCATTATCATTAGAGCCAGTCTATAAGTCATTCTGTTATCTAGGTAAGATAAGTTACAACCAAGGATTCCCTCAATTTTGGACAATTTGTAACATACAGTATTTTTGTGATAAAAAAGTTCTTCAGAGACAGCTTTGATACTTCCACTATTTCTAAGATAACTCTCTAATACTGTTAAGTAATCTGTTCCCTTTAAATCATCATTTTTAACAAGTTCCTCTATAGTTTCTCTGTAGTATTTTTTAATGATATCTTTATCCTCTATTGCCAGGAGCAGTTTGTATGCACCCAAATCACTGTACATACTTACCTCATTACTAAGTCCTTTTTTTCTTTGAAGTTTCAACACATCCAGTGCTTGCCGAGCACTTTTTGCAATACATTCAATATTTTTGGTATTTTCTCCAACACATAAATATATCTTTTCCTTATTTTTTAATATTTCCATGCATCTGTTCTTTATTTCATCAATGATATTTCTAATTTCTTCCTGAGTGTAATTAGCAAAAGCAAGAATAATTTTATCATCTACATCATAGATGATCGTTCTTTCATAGGAGTACAAAATATTTTCTATGAATTTCAGTATTTTAATTCTCTTTTTATTGCTGACTGCCGTTATTCCGTCCTGCTCAAATATTTCTACAAGAGTTATACAATATGGCCATATAGTCCTGAAACCCTTGCTTTCCAGATAGGGAATATAGAGTTCATGCTGGCTTGGAAAAAAGATCGCATTATTTAGAGCACTTGATAGTTCTAGAGTTGTTTTATCTGATATGGTTATTTGATAGCAAAAATCCTTCATAAGATTAGCCAAATGAGTATGCCAGGGTACTTCAAAAAGTGGAAAATTATTTTCATCACAGAACTCTATAATATTATCCGGTATTTTTTCAATATACGGGCCTGTGTTTATAACTATGCCGCTGGCCTTATGTTTATATGTATGTTCGACCAAATCATATAATTTTTCCTTAAGTTCAACTTTTTCAAGAGCAATACCAGTTATAAAAGCCAACTCCTGACCATCCAAGAAAATTGTTGTTTCTATACTTTCAATCATATGTGCCCAACTGACAATATTATTCATACCATTTTTCCCAGCGATTAATTTCATATTTTTTCTGCTGGTAGATTTATATAATTCACTTAATTTTATGGCCATACTTTCCCCTTTTTTAATCCTGTAAGAATCTAATATCAAAATATTTCTAATCCTATACGCTTATTATATCATAATTTTATCGATATTATTAAAAGACATCCCTGCTGAGATATTTCCCAACATAATTTTTTATCTTCAGAATATAAAAAATTATAGCATGTATAAATATAACTAACATTCACTCTTGTTAGGTTCTTGATATATTTCTCTAGCAAAAAAACCAGGCCTA
>NZ_JBFHGC010000435.1:0-2498 GCF_041583315.1 Ilyobacter sp.
TATCCATCCACTGTTGTTACCCTTACTCTTGTTTAGAACCACATTTGCAACTACTCCGTTACCAAGTAATATCAGGATCATTGTACCTATAAACTCTGCTAAATAAACTCCCATTTCATCACTCCTCCTGTTTTTTATATGCATTTCTACAAATAAAAAAACTACAAAAAGTCAGACACCTAAAATGCCGTTCTTTTGTAGTTTCTCCATTCTCCTACTACATATATTATTTTAAATTAAAATTCTAAAAAAATATTCTCGCACACACCTTTTTTAAAGTTTTCGATCTTTTATTAGTCAAAGTGTGGTTATTCCTTACACTTTTATGTTATTACACTTTGTTGGTATTGTCAATGAAACAAATTAAAGTTATTTTTTTCACTTTATTCCATTGGTAGACATATCCAGCTGTAGCCCTTGATATATCTTACCTAGTTGGCAAAGTATAAATTAATTCAATTCTAAAATAAAAAAGACGAGGCTTGCATCAACCTCGTCTCCATAATAAGATTATAATTTTTTTAAGCCGTTTTTCTTTTTACCATACCTGAATTCCACACTGGAATAAGAAGCAGTATTGCCAGCACTGCAGACCCGATAAGCATCATGAAGTAAACATTCCAGGAATAGTTATCAAGCACATAACCGACTAAGATTTCAGAACCTGTAGCTCCTATGAAATATCCAAACAGACCTGTCCATCCTGCAGACATCCCTGCACTGTCATCCTTTGCAATATCCACAGCAGCTATACCTATTGCCGCTACAGGGAAGTATATCAAGGCACCTATGATTGCGATCGATAGATTTATTATCAGCATACTGTCTGTAAGCCAATAGGCAGAAACAGCTAGAATAGAAAGTCCTAGACATATTACAGTAAGAGGGGTTCTTCTTCCCTTAAACATCTTATCTGAAAGCCATCCCAGGAAAATAGTTCCAGGAATAGCTGCAAATTCAAACATGAAAAATGCCCATCCTGCTTCCTTCATATTTACACCTTTATACTGAACAAGATAAACTGATATCCAGTCAAGTGTTCCGTATCTCAAGAAATAAATAAAAGCGTTTGCAAGAGCCAAAGACCATAATGTCTTATTCTTTAGGATATCTTCTACGAATATTTCCTTTGATGTTCTTCCGCCCTCTTTGACTTTTTTATTTTCAGGTACAATATCTCCGTGATAATCTTCCACAGATGGAAGTCCGAGACTTTCGGGTTTGTCTCTTAAGAACACCATTACAAGAATACCCGCTATTACAGATATTATTCCAGGTAGGTAGAATAGACCTTTCCAGCTTCCTGAAAACATTTTTACACCCATTATTACCACAAAAGGAATAATCATTGCTCCCACATTGTGAGCCGTATTCCATATAGACATCCAGGTTCCTCTTTCATCATTGGAAAACCATACCTTCATTGTTTTTCCGCATGGAGGCCATCCCATAGACTGTACCCAGCCGTTTATAGTCCACAGAACTGTAAAGGAAGCTATACTCTGAAAACTACCAAATATAATATTTACAAAACCTCCCAGAATCAGTCCCAGACCCATAAAATATCTTGGATTTGACTTATCAGAAACTCCCCCCATTATAAATTTTCCAAGTCCGTATGCCAGAGGCATTCCCGCTGCAATTGCTCCTACCTGGAGCTTGGTATACCCCAGTTGATCAATAAGATAAGGCTTGGCAAAAGAAAGATTTTTTCTTGTAATATAAAAAACTGCATATCCCAAAAATATAGTTATGAAAACCTGCCATTTATATCGATTGTACTCCTTGTCCACATCTTTTACTTTGATATCAAGAGCCTCTGCCGACTTTAAAAAACCTATCATAATTCCCCTCCGAAATTCTATGAAATTTTTATTTCATAATTTTTTATACAGAATTAATTTTTTTAGTTTTGACTTGCCGTTGCATCAAAGACCGGTATCCCGGTCTTTTTTGAAACAGCCTTTTATTATATAAATGGGCCCCTTTACATAATAAAAGAACCGAACTAAAAAATACCTCAAGGTATTCTTTGGTTCGGCTTCTCACTAGTCTCTGCACACCATTAATCCTGTCTTTTACACGATTTTTACATCGTGTTTACAACAGATTATACTCAATACTGTACATTTTGTCAATACTTTAGCCACTACTTCTTCAGGTTATATGTCCCATAGTTCAATTTTAGTCGTGGAAACTCCTGAAGCCCCTGCTCCCAGGGCATTCATGATATCTTCTTTATCGGTTATTAGTCCTCCTGCTATCACAGGGAGATTCAATTCATTTGATAGTCTTTTTATTATTTTAGGCATAAGTCCCGGCAGTATCTCAACTGCATCTGGTTTTGTTTCTCTTGCATATTTCAGACTGTTTTCCAGCGATATTGAATCCAAAAGAAAAAACCTCTGGATCACCCTTACACCTAATTTCTTGGCAGTTTTAATCAGATTATACTTGGTGCTTATTATTCCGTCTAAAGCTGTGTTCTTTATCAGATA
>NZ_JBFHGC010000436.1:0-2493 GCF_041583315.1 Ilyobacter sp.
AACCATTGAAAATAAAAGTAATGAAATACTAGATCTTCTCATAAAATCCTCCTAAATAAATGATTTAAAACTTAATAAAATGTAGGAACGGGTCCTGTTTTCGATCAATTGCCCTATTTAAAGCTTGTACTGTTTATAAGTATAGGTTGTTTTATAAAACTAAGCTTTGATAAAATAAAAAAGGGCTGCCGAAATACATACGGCAACCTTGCAATTAACAAAATTCCAATAGCACTCCATCAGTTGAAAACTTAATGACAGTGTTATCAATATTATTGCTAACACCAGGATTGATAATGGGCCATAATCTTTCCTTCGGCAGCTTTCCCTTTCTCTTACTTTCGTCATCCTGCCCGGATTCCAGTAGATACTTTTGAACACTGCGCCTCTATCTTGAAAATATTAAATTTTAATAAATTATAACAAAATGAGATCTCACTGTCAATCAAAAAAATGGAAAAAAATATAGAATACTATAAAAAATCCTGTGGAAATAGGTATTTTAAGAGGGAAACGTTTAAAAATAGTACAGAATAATATTTGTGACTTTGCAAAAGGAAATACCTTTTAAAATTCGAAGGATAAGTAATAGGAGGGGTTAAAATGTATATATGGCTGATATTAACAATAATTTTTTTAATTTTGGAGGGATATACTACAGCTCTTATAAGTATTTGGTTTGCTCTGGCAGCGGGGATACTGACTCTTGTTTCAGGGTATATACCAGACATAATGAAGCAGTTTTATCTCTTTGTAACTCTGTCATTTGTTTTTATCATAGTGACGAGGACGCTCAGTAAAAAGCTTCTCTCTAAAAGGAAGGAAAAGATAGAAAGCAGAATAATAGGTCAAGTTGTAGAGGTGAAGAGTGTCATCTCTCCTGGAGATTATGAGATATACTTAGACGGTAAACACTGGAAGGCAAAATGCGATGAGGAGCTACATGTAGGGGATAAAGCCAAGGTTTTAAAGATACAGGGAATAAAATTAATTTTGGAGAAGGAGTGATAAAATGTTTCAGGCACTTATATTTTTCTTATTTATACTGGTAATCGTTTTCCTGATAATATTCAACGTAAAAATAGTCCCACAGTCAAAAGCATACGTAATAGAAAGGCTGGGAGCATACCTTACCACCTGGGAAACAGGTCTTAATATTCTTATCCCTTTTTTAGACAGAATATCTAAAAAAGTGTCCCTCAAGGAGCAGGTAGTTGACTTTCCACCACAACCGGTAATAACAAAGGACAACGTAACAATTCAAATCGATTCGGTGGTTTATTATCAGATAACAGACCCGAAACTATATACCTATGGAGTGGAAAATCCCATCAATGCAATTGAGAATCTTACTGCTACAACTCTGAGAAATATAATAGGAGAGATGGAGCTAGATACAACCCTGACTTCCAGAGATACTATAAACACAAAGATGAGGGCAATTTTAGACGAAGCAACAGATCCTTGGGGGATAAAAGTAAACAGAGTAGAGCTAAAAAATATTCTTCCGCCTGCAGAGATACAGGATGCCATGGAGAAACAGATGAAGGCAGAAAGAGGAAGAAGAGAATCAATTCTGAGAGCAGAGGGTCAGAAAAAATCTGCAATTCTTGTGGCTGAGGGAGAAAAAGAATCGGTAATCCTGAGGGCAGAAGCAAAAAAAGAAGCCTATATAAGAGAGGCCGAGGGAGAAGCCGAGGCTATTATGAAGATTCAGAGGGCTAAAGCAGAATCTATAAAAATGCTGAATGCAGCAAATACCACAAGAGAGGTACTATCTCTGAAGGCCATGGAAACTTTTGAAAAAGTGGCAGACGGAAAGTCTACAAAGATCATAATACCATCAGAACTCCAGAGTATCGCAAATATAGCTACGGCATTTACTGAAATAACAAATACAAAGCCAGAGATCGAAAAAGAAGAAACACCGTCAGAAATTCAAGAGGAAAAAGAATAAGATAAGCAGAGAAGGCTTCCTGGATCAAGGAAGCCTTCTCTGTTTATCGGAATAAAATAATTAATCATCAAAGATCTGAGCCTATGATTCTGGGTTTTCTTTTATAAAAGAACTTCCATTTTGTTTCAGCGGTGATTATGGCTAAAAATATAGCTATTCCTCCGACTATCATTTTAAATGTTATTATTTCCTTGAGTATTATGACTGAAAATATAGTCCCGAAAAGAGCTTCTGTGGATAAAATAATAGCTGTCTTTGTAGGAGTTGTGTACTTCTGTGCTGTGGTCTGTATAAAGAAAGCCACCATGGTGCTAAATACCCCTATATAAATCACAGCAAATATACCGGCCACAGGAACCACCTGCGGAAAAGGTTCTGTAAAAAAGGAACCTATAAAGGAAAGAACAGCTGCAAACCACATCTGAGTCACAGAAAGCACCGTGGTATCAACCTTTTGACTGTAAAAACCAGTGGAGCTGATATGAAAGGCAAACAACAGTGCACAAAGAAGAGAGAGAGAATCCCCTATACCGAGG
>NZ_JBFHGC010000437.1:0-2483 GCF_041583315.1 Ilyobacter sp.
CACCGTGACAGAGCTTTTTCTCCAGCATCATGTTGGCAGCTATCTCATTCAGAGGCACATGTCCTGGGCCTTCTATCATTACCTGTACATCTTTCTCCCAGGCTGCCTTTGTGAGTTCTCCCAGGATGAGAAGCTCCTGGATTTGCGGTGCATCTGTGGCATCTTTTAGACTTCCTGGTCTCAGACCGTCTCCCAGGCTGAGAGTTACATCGTGCTTTCTGCATATATCAAGAAGTCTGTCAAAGTGCTCATAAAATGGATTTTCTTTGTTGTTTTTTATCATCCATTCGTATAGGATAGATCCCCCTCTGCTGACAATCTTCGTAAGTCTGTTATTTTTCTGAAGTCTTTCTACACATGTAAGATTGAGCCCTGCATGGATTGTAAGGAAATCCATCCCGTCTTCGCAATGCTCTTCCACTACTTTAAAGAGATCTTCTACAGTCATAGAGGCTATATCTTTTCCGTATTTTGCAACAGCGTCATACATAGGGACAGTACCAAGAGCTGCAGGGGATATTTCAGCAAGCTTTCTTCTGAAACCTCTTGTATCTCCGAATGTACTGAGGTCCATTATTGCGTCGGCACCTAATTTTATTGAATTCATTACTTTCTCGAGCTCTAGTTCCTGGTTGCAGCAGTCTTCAGAAACTCCCAGGTTGACGTTGATTTTTGTTTTCAATCCCTCCCCTATACCCTTAGGCGAAAGAGATTTGTGGTTTTTATTTGCAGGGATTACTATCTTCCCTTGGGCCATTTTTTCCATAAGATCTTCTTTTGAGATAGGCTCCGCTCTTAATACGATCTCCATCTCCTTTGTGAATATACCTTTTCTTGCAGCTTCCATCTGAGTCATGTAAGACATTTGAATCCTCCTTAAGATTATGTTTTATTCTTATAAATTTTTTATAAAGTGCAGAGTCAAAAGATTTTGCCACGAATTGCACGAATAAAGATAAAACCTAAAATATTTTGGTCGCAGAGGGCACTTCTCTCTGTGTCCTCTGTGATAAAGTGTTTTATCTTTTTTATCTGGAGATTTTATTCGTGTTAATTTATCATTTTCATTGGTGCCCATTCGTGACGAGATCTTGTAAATCTTTTATTTTTCTTAGAACCTAACTGGTCCAGAGGTTTCATGGGAATAAAAAAAGCCCTGTACCAAAGTACAGAGCAGCAGAATTAACCTGACAGGAAGATGAGACTTCCCCAGTGTTCGTATAAAAGATTTCCGCCGCTTCCCTACGCTGGTATTATCCAGATCAGGTTCTAAGGGTCGGATTTCTCCTCTCAGCCAAAAAGGCTCCCCTAGCAACATTCGCATATAAAATTTTGATTTTCCTTAAGGGGATTATATAACCAGGGAGATAAAAATGTCAAATTTTATTTTACAGAATTTGATGACATTAAAAGATAAATTATAGAAAAATCAGAATATAAATTACACCTCTTCTGTTTTTGTAAGATTTTTATTTTCAGATTCTCTACTGGTGGCACCTAGATAAATAGCACCTAGAGACAGGATAAATCCAATAAGATCGATAATGTTTGTGGGTCGTTTAAAAAATATTATATCCCATGTCATGGACAATACTGGCTGCATAAGCAGTATCAAAGCCGCTGTGGATACAGGGATACTTGACATAGATGAGGATATAAAAACCCATCCCACCCCTTGGCCGAGAATTCCGTAAGCTAATAGGATAATTAAATTTTTATTTGAGATCAGACTAAAACTTTCTCCAGAGAATTTTGAAATAGTTCCCAAGAAAATAGTTGAAGAGACACATACCCAAAATATATTGCTCTTAGGAGAGAGTTTGTTTTCTAACTTGGACGAAAAATTTAGAGCCAGAATATAGCCAGTATAAAATACAGCTGTGACCAGTCCCAAAATGACCCCCGTTTTATAGCTTTCTGTGTTTCCGTTCCAGTTGACTCCGCATAGGAGAAATATACCTATGAGTGCTAAAAAAATCGACAGATAAAATTTCCAGTTAATCTTTTCTTTAAATATTGTAATAGTTATAAAAGTTATAAAAACTACCTGAAAATTTGACAGTACAGTAGCAAGACCGGGACCGATATAGTTAATACTTCTGTGCCATGCAAAGAGGTCAAGAGCAAAAAATAATCCTGCAAGGGCAGAATATAGGAAGGCTGGGATGCCAGCCCATAATTTTTCTTTCTTTATCAGACAAAATACCAATAGGAACAGTGCTCCGAAAAATACCCTGTAAAAAGCGGAAATGCTGGAGCTCGCTGCAGATAGTCTGGTAAATACTGCAGAAAAACTTATAATTGAAGAGCCTGCTAAAAGTAAGCCCATATTTTTATTCTTTAAAATATTATTCATAAGCGATACCTCACTGTTAAATTTTATATAAGAAATTATAGCATAACACGGTTTATAAAGTAATTAAAGAGATTGTAAATTTAATACTTGAATTGTATAATTAATTGCGACAAAAAAGATGGAGCTG
>NZ_JBFHGC010000438.1:0-2483 GCF_041583315.1 Ilyobacter sp.
GACCAGTCTTTTTGAGACTCCCACCAGTATCTCATCCCCTATCTCATGACCATATGTATCATTTATTATTTTAAACTTATTCAGATCAATAAAATATATTGAAAAATTTACTGAAGATTTACCCTCGATATAGCTGATTAAATTGTGTCTGTTTTTTAATTTGGTGAGAGCATCAAAATTTGCATGGTATTCCTGCTGTCTAATCTTACCTGTCAAAAACAGTCCTCCTATTGTTATCCCTGCTGCTAGCATTATCATTATCGTATCGATGGTCTTTTGCCTTTTTATATAGAGATCATTGTGAAGCTGATAGAGTTCTGTTACCTCGTGAAACCCATTTTTTATCTTTAATGAATCAACAAGTATGGATCTCATATCATTTTTTTGGCTGGTATAGAGAATTAAATCATTTACGTTTTCAATATAATTATCTACCAAGGGGCTCAGTTCTTCCAACTTATTTTTTATGTCCTGGAAATTATTTGGTTTCATATCCAGAGAAGAATTACCGTACTTCAAAGCTTCAAAATACTCTTTGTAAAGATACAGCTCATCAATTAAAGCAAACTCTTTTTTATCAAGTTTGAAATCCTGATTATAAATCTGATGTGCATAATTAGCTATTAAGATTGTCCTCATTCTCTGAGAACCAGCCATATTGATAGCTTTGCTAAAATAATCTCTGTCTGAGCTCCTGTAAAGGGAATAACTGAGACCTATGACAAAGGGCATCAATGATAAAATTAACACAATTACATTTTTTTTAGCTACAGAATTTTTTTTCAAAAGAACCACCTTTTCTAAAAAAATATTTTTTACACAGTAATTTACATCTTGATCTCTCCCCATAATAAGGCTTAGGATATTTCTAGCCTCAGAGCTGATCAGCATATTTTTTTATATTACTTACAAATTTCAGTATTTTTTAGTTAATTAAAATATTACTATAAAAGTATGCACTTAACAAGTTTCTTATATCAAACTCACACATTTGACTATCGTTCAAAGTGATTTTCCAGGCAGAGAAAAACATTATAAAGTAAATTATTTAATAATGCTTGAATTTTAACTATACAAAGACTATACTTCTATTATCAAATTTTTTAAGGAGTGGACGTATAATGCCTATGGCAGGAGATAAAGTGAAAAAAGGGATATACCAATGTGTCATATGTGGATTTCAGATAGATGCAGAACACGACGAAGATTTGGAGCTTTGTCCTTTATGTGACGGAGCCAGGTTCGAAGAGTTATCAGATTTATAATCTTATTAAAAATACTCATAGATATAAAAAAAGTAGCTGACTTTGATCAGCTGCTTTTTTATTGGGAATATTTCAAAAAATATTTTGTAGGAGAACCCTTAAAAAAACTGTAAATTATTCTAGGGATACAAATAAAAATTCTCAACATGAAAACTAAATACTGCTGACTTTGTGTGTATCTTTTTTTAAATGGCATAAAAATGACATAGAATTGTCACAAAGGAACTGTAGTATTGTAATGAGCAGTTTAAAAATTTTATAACGCCATTATTTTAAAAGGAGTATGATAAATATGAGTATGAAAAAAATGGTAGCTATTATGGTATTGTCTATTTCTGCTGTTTCTTTTGCAAAAACCGGAATGCAGGGAAACACAAACATGAGAAGCACTGGAAAACAAACAATGATGCAACAGCAAATGGTAGTCCTCACTCCTGAGCAGCAAAAAGAATTTTATAAAATGAGTGACTCCCATATGAAAAAAACTAAGAGTTATATAATCCAGATGCGTGAAACAGACCTAGATATGCAAAAAGAACTTCTTAAGGATAAACCAAATATTAAAAAGCTCAATAAACTCAGCAATAAAAAAGCAGCCTTTGAAATGAAAATGGAAAAAGAGAAACTAAACTATAGAATTCAAATGAAAGAAAAATTCGGAATTGACTCATTCCAGGGAAATATGAATCAAAATATGATAAACAATACAAACAGATCTCAGTATAAAAGACAAATGACTCCGGCACAAGAGCAGGAATTCAGAAATCAAAACAATCTTTACAGAAGACAGTCTGCTGAATACAGACTTCAGATGAGAGAGATCAATACTGAGATGCACAGAGAGATGCTCCAAAAAAATCCAGACATGAAAAAACTAGAGATGCTCACAGAGAAAAAAATAAAAATTCAAAGTGAAATGGAAAAAAATATGCTAAGATACAGAGTAGAAATGAATGAAAAATATAATAGTATTACTTCTTATCCTTGTTTTTTGGGGCTGTTCTCCAAAAGTTTGGAAACCCATTCTTATGGACGAAACATCGCATACAGAAACAATAGTTCAAACCATAAAAATCGACAGCGTTTGGGCTGGTCATCCCGTTGGATTTTGTTTGTTAACGCATGGCGAGCGTCAGTACATTGCCTATTACAACGCTAACCGAAATATGGTAGTTGGGCAGCGAAATTCAAGCGAAGATAAGTTCGATTTGCATGTAA
>NZ_JBFHGC010000439.1:0-2470 GCF_041583315.1 Ilyobacter sp.
GTGTAAACTTGGACGGTGTTGGTCAAAAAGTAATAAATAATCATCTTCATGACGTCCCTGGACAGGCTATAATGTTTTATGGAAACGATCATCTGATAGAATACAACGAAATAAACAACTGTGTTACTGATATGTCTGACATGGCAGCTATTTATACCGGACGAGACCCAAGTGTTCTGGGAAATATTATTCGTTATAATTTCTTTCATCACTTGGAAAATAAACTGGGATCAGGGAACGGTGTACAGGCTATATATTTTGATGACGATGACCTCTATACCGCTATAATATTTGGAAATATCTTTTACAAAGCCGGAAGCAATGCCGTTATCCATTTCAACGGTGGAGGCGGGTCCTCTATAGGAAATAACATCCTCATAGACTGTCCTGAATTTATGTGGGGTGGAGAAAAAGAACGTGTGTTAAAGGCAATTCAAAAGATGCAGGATCCAAAAAAAGATAAAGTTGCAAAAAAAATATTTGAAAATGTGGATATAAGAAAAGAGCCTTTTAAAAGCAGATATCCTTATCTACTCAATTCCTATGAAACATCATTTAATATCGGTACTCCTGTTTGGAATAATATCCAGGGGAAATCCAGCGACAAAAAATTTATGAAAAATTTTGTTGATCCTGAAAACATGAATTTTTCTATAAAACCAAAGTCTCATCTTTTAAAATTAAAAACCAAAGTGGATATTGATCCTGTATACGGACTAAAAGATGAAGTTCTAAGATTCCAGTCTATTCCCTTTGATAAAATAGGAATATATAATGATGAAAATCGAAACAATGTTTCTAAATAAGCTATACAACTAAAAAAGGATCGGAATTCCGATCCTTTTTTAGTTTACTTTTATATTTTGCTTTTAAAAATTTTTTCAAAAATTTCATCACTCAGACCTCCAAATAGAGGTCCATTATTTACCTGTAATGAATTTACACTTTGAGCACCAAGGTTTGGCTCAATCAGATAAATTTCATTGTTTTTATCTAAGGCAAAATCCCAAACTACAAAATCAAAATAAAGTAATTTTTTATGACACTCAACTGCTTTTGATATTATTTCATCAAATCTGGGAACCTCTATACCTTCAAAAGTAATCTTGCTGTCAGGATGAGATTCTAAAAAAACTAAATTTTTTAATAGAGCATATTTTTTTAGTTTACCAGTTTCAGTGTCTATTCCTATTTCCAGTCCTCCAGTTGCCATATTGTCTATTATACTCTCACCAGTTCCAAATTTCATATATGTATTTAAAATATGGAATTGATTTTCCCAGCGAAGCGTTGTCACTCCAATTGTGCTGAGAGAATTTGGAGATATTTTTTTAAATATTTCTGTTTGACTCAATCTCTCTTGCAACAAGAAATCTTTTTTATACTCTTTGATAAGATCCTGAAAACTCATCTCTTTCTTATCAAGAATAATTTTTTTTTCTTTTACTGATAAAAGCTTTATTCCTCTTGCATTACCACTATTTATACTTGGCTTTATAAGATATTCTCCGTCGTGATTTAGAAATTCTTTTATGAATAGATCTGTATGAATTTCCCGATATTCTCCATCATAGCTTTTCCCGTTAATATCCCTATAAAGGATTTTTGGTTGTTTCATATCAGGAAATAATCTATTTAGCATATTTTTATCATTATAAGATCTTAAAAAATCAAGATTGTTTAAATAAGGAAGAACTTGATTTACAAATACCGGATATGTCAAATATCTTTCATCAAAAGTGTTAAGATTACAGCATATTTTATGCCACTGGTAGTTTTTTATATGGATGCCGTATTTCTTCCAGTAATCTTTTATTTTTGATTTCTGTATTTTTTCTAAAAAAAATCCTTTCCCTGCTGTCAGTGCAATTATTTTGCAGTTGGATCTGAAAACAATTGATTTTTTTTTTAAAGTACAAGAAAAATGATCAATTTTTTTTTCTATATTCAGCAAATTACACCTCCCATTTATTCCTTATGACATTTCACATTGTGGGACAAGGTGTTTGTTTTTATTTTTCTATGGAAATTTTTTCTCCATCTCTAACTTTAAAAGGATTCACTATAATAGGGGTTCCCTCTGGAAGATTTAGTATTTCTATTCTAGAAGAGACTTTTTTCCCTATATCCACTGGTGTTTTTTTGGCTGCACCATCCTCGAGTGTATACACATAATGACCTCCATCTTCCTCTAGAACAGAGAAAGAATTAACTGTCAGAGAATCATCTACTTTCTTACCCTTGATATTTACAGAGGTATAGTATCCCAATTTAAGTCCATCAGTATTTTTTAGACTTATGTAGACTTCTATTACCTTATCCTGGAAGTTTTCACTTTCCACTATTTTTGCTCCCTGCGATACCCTTTCTACAACTCCTTCATAAGTTTTTTGAGTTTTGCTGTCACTCAGTGTAACTACCGCCTGTTCTCCTTTTTCTATCCATGAAGCTCTAAAGAGGGGTACGTTTA
>NZ_JBFHGC010000440.1:0-2460 GCF_041583315.1 Ilyobacter sp.
AGCCACCCCCCTTAAAAATGAAAATATATAAATTCACTGGCACCTTCAAATACTCCAAACATTATCATCCAAAGCATTAATGAATAATAAACACCCCATCTCAAATAAGTTGGTTTTGTTTTCAACAGGTCATATATCTTTTTGCTTCTTGACTTGAGGTGAAAGATCTCCATAATTCCTATAGACAACAAAGTAACTACAAACCCTACCTTCCCTGCATTTAAAGCGTCCAAAGCTCTGTAAATCCCATCGAAGGTAGTGTAACTTTCTATATTACTAAACATATGAGTTATTATATAAAGGACATCTTGTAATGTATTTGCTCTGAAAAATATCCAGGAAAAAGTTACAAGTGAAAATGTACACCCAACGTGTATAAAATTCTTTAGTATCGGGTACTTAGTCAGGCCTATTTTTTCATAGAATTCCTGCCGCTGATTTCTGGTAGAAATGTCTATCACAATATAGAAACCATGGAGAGCTCCCCATATTATGAAATTCCAGCTTGCTCCATGCCATAAACCGCTTACTAGAAAAACGATCATCAAATTTTTGTAAACTTTATATTTTGAAACTTTATTTCCACCTAATGAAATATAAAGATAATCTTTAAACCACTTTCCAAGGGATATATGCCATCTCCTCCAAAATTCAGAAATCGACTTTGAATAGTAAGGTATCTTAAAGTTTTCTATAAGGTCAAAACCTAATACCTTTGCTGATCCGATTGCGATGTCAGAATATCCGGAAAAATCACAATAAATTTGAAATCCAAATAATACAGAGGCTACCAACAGAGTCAAACCGCTATGGCTATTTACATCATTATAAATATTATTTACAATAAGGGCCGTTCTGTCTGCCACAACTACCTTTTTAAATAAACCCCAAAGCATGAATTTCAAACCTTCTGTCATTCTTATATAATCAAAATCCATTTTCTTTTTGAACTGTGGCAATAAGTTCGTAGAACTCTCTATGGGACCTGCTACAAGTTGCGGAAAAAAAGCCACATATGTAGCAAATAACCCAAGATGCCTTTCTGCCTTTCTCGTCCCTCGATAAACATCAAAGGTATAGCTAAGTGTCTGAAAAGTATAGAATGAGATCCCCACTGGAAGTAACAACCGGAGTCCCGGAGCTCTGAAATCCAGACTAAAAATTTTAAAAACCCCATTAATGTTGCCTATGAAAAAATTGAAATATTTAAACACAAACAGCATTCCCAAATTACTTATTAAACTTAAAAACAGATACTTTCTTCTTTTTTCTTTTTCTTCTTCCTCTCCCATCATGATTCCTGCAAAATAATCTATAAGAGTTGAAATTATAATGAGTATTAAATATTTTGAATTCCAGCTTCCATAAAAATAGTAACTTGACCCTAATAACAATATCCATCTAAATCTGTGAGGAAGTAAAAAATAAACCGTTGTTACAGAAATAAAGAAAATAATAAATTCAAGTGAGTTAAACAGCATATGAAACACCTCTCAGAATTTCGTAATAAAATCATTATATTTATAGAGATTTTTCGTTATTAATTAAAATTTCCTCTTTGCCTTTTGGCAAAAGTGTCATTTTACTTTTTTTATTTACATATTTATTTTATTCTGGTATTTAAATAAAAATTAAAAAGGGTTTTCCATTATTGTCTAGAAAAATAGATTTGATATTGTTATTTCCAGACAGATAAACAATTTATATTTAGGATTTTTTTTGCCACATGAAAAAAAGAGATCAAATTTAAAGCTTATAATTAAATCTTAAAAGGAGATATCTCATGAAAAAAATATGTGTAGTCGGATTAAACTATTTTCCTGAGATTTCCTCAACAGGTCTATATACCACAGAGATGTGCGAGTACCTTTCAAGGGAATTTCAAGTCAAGGTGGTAACCGGATACCCTTATTATCCAGAATGGGAAATAAGGACTGATTATTCACAAAAGAAGGGCATTTTAAAAGAAAATACAAAAAATGTAGAAATAATAAGAGTAAAACAATATGTTCCCGTGAAGGTTAATCCTTTGAACAGATTAATTCATTACTGGGATTTTTATCATAAAGCGCTTTCTGTGTGCAGAAAAGAAGACTGCGATATGATTATGGTCATATTACCAAATATTTTCTTACTAAATTTAGCTATAAAGGTGAAAAAGAAATATCCTAAACTAAAAATATGGGCCCATGTCCAGGATTTTGAAATAGATGCCGGATTGGAGATGATTAAGGGCATCGATAAAATCAAACCTCTGAAGAGATCTCTGTATCATATAGAAAAAAAACTTTTTTCAAAATTTGACGTAGTCAGTACAATTAGCGATGGTATGATGATGAAATTTGACAAAAAAGGAGCCTCTAAGGACAAACAGTTTCTACTGCCTAACTGGGCAGATATTGATTTTTTATACCCAATTTTAAAAAGCCCATACAGAGATGAACTGAAAATATCAGACGA
>NZ_JBFHGC010000441.1:0-2456 GCF_041583315.1 Ilyobacter sp.
GCATTAACTACACTAAATTGAACAATCTTGAAAAGAGTATAATCGAAACCATTAATAATTCAGATAAAATATCTGGTAAACTAAAAATTTATGAAGCTGCTGAGATTGCAAAGGTCTCTACATCTAAAATATCTAAACTTTCTAAGAAGTTAGGGTTTGATAATTATAAGCAGTTTATTAAATATCTTTCTAAAGAAACCCCTTTACCACAGAAAAAAGAAATTAATTTTGAGGAAAAAAGGATAATCGATTTTTTACAGAATTTTGATATAAATATTATAGATGACCTTCTTAAAACTATGGAAAAATATCAAAATATAATATTAGTTGGATATGGTCCTTCTCTTTTGGCAGCAGAATATTTTGCATATAAGTTGAAATTAGCTCTTAAAAAAAATGTTATAACATCTAGCGAAGAAATGGTGATAGAAAAACTTTACAACGAAAACACCTTATTAATTTTATTTTCTGTAAGTGGAAAATTTAAAAATAGCTCTGAGTTATTAAATAAACTTAACGGTAGAGGAGGTCATATAGTTCAAATATTAGACGAATATAATACCAATATTGAAATGGAAAAATTCTCACAGGTAATCTATTTGACACAGTCATTCCAAGATGAAAAACTATTACATTATGAAAAATCAAGAAGTATATTCTTTCTATTTTTTGAAAAATTTCTCCATAGAATGAGAGAGAATATCAAACTCTAATCTAAATAATAGTAAATATATCTACTAATAGTCATACCCTCTACCTATCCAGTTAAAAATCTATATAGTAGAGGATATGACTATTAATTTTTTTTAGAACGTTAAGATCAAATAAAGTTAGATTTTAAGTAGAAGAATTAAAAAAATAGGAGGAATATTATGTTTAAACAAATTAGGCCTATTGCTTTTTGGCCTGCTTTTATACTTTTAGTAGGTGCTTTAGCACTCAATTGGTGGTTTCCAGAGATATTTATCAGTAATGTTACAGCAGCAAGTAATTGGATGCTTGAAAATTTTGGCTGGGCTTTTAGTTTAACTGGATTTTTAGTTGTCATTGCTGTTATCAGCATGTATTTTTCAAAATTAGGCGAAATAAAAATAGGAGGAAGTGATGCAAAACCGCTAATGTCAAATTTTAACTGGTTTGCTATTACTTTATGCACAACCCTTGCAGCTGGTATAGTATTTTGGGGGACTGCTGAACCAATTTATCATTTGGCGTATCCACCAAAAACTTTAGGTATACGACCCCTCTCTCCAGAAGCTGCAAAATTTGCTATGGAAACAATGTTTTTACACTGGACAATTACTCCTTATGCAATATATGCATTGCCTACCGTTCTATTTGCTATTTCTTTTTATAACTTAAAAAAACCTTTTAGTATAGGTTCACAAATTTCTCCAATCACAGAAAAAATAGAAAGTGATAAATTTTATCAAATAATCGATGCAGTTTGCTTATTCAGTCTAAGTGCTGGTGCTGCTGCTGCTTTTGGAACTTCGACTTTAAATATTGGAGGTGCTCTTAATTCTATAACAGGAATTCAAAGTACTCCAAGTTTATGGTTCTTAATTTCAATTGCACTTGCTAGTATTTTTATATTTTCAGCGAGCACAGGAGTAATGAAAGGAATAAAAATACTTTCAAGATTAAATATGAAAGTATATTACTTAATAGTAGCATTTGTATTTTTTGTCGGACCTACTGCATATTGTCTAAACCTTGGAACTGAAGCTTTTGGTGGCTATTTATCGGGATTCTTTAGTAAAAGTTTATATACAGGAGGATCAGCAAATGAAATGTGGCCAAAAGGATGGACTATGTTTTATTGGGCAGTATGGATGGCTTGGGCTCCTGTTACTGCATGTTTTCTAGGAAGAATCTCCTACGGTAGAACTGTAAGAGAAATTTTAAATGTAAACTTTATTTTCCCATCTATATTCGGTGCTCTATGGATGGTTATATTTAGTGGAACCGCTATAAATTATCAATTAACAGGAAGAGTAGATCTTGTTAAGGTTTTAAACGAAGTAGGACCAGAAGCTGTAGGATATGCAATCCTTAGAGAAATGCCATTTTCTAATATAATCATTCCATTTTTTTTCATTATTGTGGTTATAACAGCTATAACAGCTTTTGATTCCACTACAAACGCTATGAGTGCTCTTTCAACAAAAAATATTTCTATAGAAAATCAAGAAGCTCCTACATCTTCTAAAGTAGTTTGGGGAATAATAGTTAGTTCTCTTGCTTTTATAATGATAAGTAAAACTGGTATTAACGGAATAAAAACTCTTTCTAATCTAGGAGGATTTCCTGCTATCATAATAGAATTCTTGGCTTGTATTTGTGTGTTTAAAATGATAAAGAATCCTAAAAAATATGAGTATCAGGAAAAAGTAGTTCAACAATCGTTTCAAGAGGAAAGGTTTGATGAAGTATCTAAAAGCTCTGAAGTATAC
>NZ_JBFHGC010000442.1:0-2455 GCF_041583315.1 Ilyobacter sp.
GGAAAATTACAAGGTGGAAATAATAAAGGACATCGCAAAGGGAGAGATGCTTTCTTTCTATAAGCAGGGTGACTTTATGGATCTTTGCAGGGGACCTCACGTACCTTCTACAAAATATATGAAAGCCTTTAAGCTAAAATCCCTAGCAGGGGCTTACTGGAGAGGTGACTCTAAGAATAAGATGCTCCAGAGAATATACGGATTCGCATTCTCTGATGAAAAGAGGCTAAAAGACCATCTGAATTTTCTAGAGGAAGCAGAAAAGAGAGATCACAGAAAGATAGGAAAAGAACTGGGTCTATTCTTCATGAGTGAGTACGGACCAGGATTTCCTTTCTTTATGCCAAAGGGTATGACTATAAGAAACATCTTGATTGACCTGTGGAGAAGAGAGCACACTAAGGCAGGATATCAGCAGATAATGACTCCTATCATGCTTAATAAAGAACTGTGGGAAACATCAGGTCACTGGTTCAACTACAGAGAGAATATGTATACATCTGAGATAGATGATACAGAATTTGCCATAAAGCCTATGAACTGCCCTGGTGGAGTACTGGCTTACAAACAGGAGATGCACTCGTACAAGGATCTTCCAATAAGAGCCGGAGAACTGGGTACAGTACACAGACATGAGTTTTCAGGAGCTCTTCACGGACTTATGAGAGTAAGATCATTTACCCAGGACGATGCACATATTTTCATGACTCCTGAGCAGATAGAGGACGAGATTATAGGGGTAATAGAACTTATAGACAAGTTTTACAGCGGTCTTTTCGGATTTGAATACAATATAGAGCTTTCTACAAAGCCTGAAAAGGCAATAGGTTCTGATGAGATATGGGAAAAGGCAGAATCTGCACTAGAAGGTGCCATGAAAAGACTCGGAAAAGAGTACAAGGTTAATCCTGGAGATGGTGCATTCTACGGTCCGAAGCTTGACTTTAAGATCAAGGATGCCATAGGAAGAACTTGGCAGTGCGGAACTATCCAGCTTGATTTCAACCTTCCAGATAGATTTGATATAAACTATATCGGAGAAGACGGAGAAAAGCACAGACCTGTAATGATACACAGGGTTGTATACGGGTCTATAGAAAGATTTATAGGGATACTTATAGAGCACTATGCAGGGGCCTTCCCTCTGTGGATAGCACCTACACAGGTAAAAATCCTCACAATAAATGATGAGGTAGTTCCTTATGCAAAAGAGATAATGGCTCAACTTCAAGAGGAAGAGATAAGGACAGAGCTAGACAGCAGAACAGAGAGTATAGGATACAAGATAAGAGAAGCCAACGGAAAGTTTAAGGTACCTGTACAGGTAATCTTAGGAAAAGAAGAGGTTGCCAACAGAGAGGTAAATGTAAGAAGATTCGGTTCCAAAGATCAGGAATCTATGAAACTAGATGACTTTATAAAGATGATAAAAGAGGAATCTAAAATCAAATTTTATCAAGGGAAATAGATAAAGGTATAATATTTACAGCTTGGCCGGGACGAAAATCCCGGCTTTTTATATGGTTATTTATTTTGACTATCAGCGGTAATGGTTTAAAAAAGTATTTTTTTAATAGAGTTAACTAATTATATGAGTTATAATCCCTATGTAAGAAAGGCTCGGCAGACAATTAATTTCTAAAGTTAATAAATACAGAGGAAAATGCAAAAAGAACGACGGTTTAATATTGTTCTATTCAAACTTGGTGTATATAATTAAATCAAAGAAAGTTGATTTTAGTTATTATGTTTTAAAATGATTTTGTGATTTTTATGTTTGTTGAGATTGGTTTAGAAAGGATATTCTATGAAAATAAAGGGAAATAATTATCCTGTGAAGGGAAGCAGTATATCCAATGTACTGGAAATAGTGAGGTCTGAAGGAAGGGTCTCCAGGGTACAGATATCAGAAAAACTGGGACTGACTCCAGCCAGTATATCTAAATTGACCAAAAAATTGATCGAAAAGAAGTTTATCGAGGAAGAGAGAATAGAGAAACGGGTAAATGGTGCAGGGAGACCTCAGATTCTTCTGAAATTAAACTCTCAGGCGGGATATATTTTGGGAGTATATATGGCTCCCCAAAAGATAGATATAATTTTGGCAGACTTAAGTCTTTCTATACTGAAAAAAAATTCCAAACCGATAGAAAAAATGGACAAAAAAAATATAATGAAACAGCTCTTTTCCATTATAGATGACACTATTTCAGAGGTGGACAGGGATAAGGTTTTCGGTATAGGGGTGGCAATGAACGGAATGGTGGATTCTGAAAACGGAATATCTATATTTTCGCCTCACTATGACTGGGATAATTTCGATCTGGGAAAAGTTATAGAGAAAAAATATAGGTTAAAGGTTCTCGTGGACAACGATGTAAGAGCTATGGCCTTAGGTGAAATGAAATTCGGAGTGGCAGAGGGTCAAAACGACTTTGTGCTGATAAATATAGAA
>NZ_JBFHGC010000443.1:0-2455 GCF_041583315.1 Ilyobacter sp.
AATAAGAGACAGCATAAAAAAATTACTGGAAAAAAATTAAGTATCAGAATAAAAACTTAATTATTTACTAGATCGGAGGGGCGTAGAGTGGGAAAATTTTGGGGGAAATTTTTAAGAAGTACAGCAGTAATTTGTTTACTTATAATTTTTGCAGTCAACTACAGATTTGAAATGAAAAAAACCATAGACAGATTTAAGAAACAATCAGATGAAAATTACTACGCTATGGAGAAGGATGTTTCTGCTGTAAATGAACTGCTTAACATTCTTGAAACTTCTGGAAATATGTACTATAAGAAAAATTCTAATATAGGAAATCATAATTTTGACTTTAGATACAGATCAAAAGACGATATATATGTGTCCACAGATGACTCTCACAGACTTATAGCCGGGGTGAATAAAATAAGTTCAAACTGGGCTGTAAAAAAAGAACTGGATATGTCTGAAATTCTTTCTGAAAGCTACAAAAACATATCAAAAGTTATGCCGGATATTGCCTATATGTATTATGCATCCAAGGAAGGTTTTGTAAACATATATCCTGAAATATCAAAAGACAGCTATCCTTTTCTGAGAAATATATACAGACTGGACTTTGTAAAAAAAGAACTCTTTGGTAAAGGGAATAAAAAAGAAGAGGGAGTATCGTGGAGCGACGTATACAAAGATCCTCTGGGGGACGAGCTGCTCATAACTGCGGGAGCTCCTATATATGACAGCAATACACTAAAGGGCATGATAACACTGAGCCTTAAAAGTAATTTTTTTATAAAAAAAATAGATAATAATCTTATAACAGACTTTTTTATAGTGGATCAAAAAGGAAATGTTATCTCCCAAATGAGCCATGGAAATGAAGAAGTGACATCATTCTACGACAGACTTCCAAAGAAACTCTATGATAAGAGATACAAATTTTCAGATATGAAACCTTGTGATATAGAAAAAATAGGAAAGTATTATGTATACTATGAGCAGTGTAACTCAGCTCCGTGGAGAGTATACTATGTCACTGATATGGTGAAACTAAATGCTGAACTCCTGAGAGGTAACGTTGTCTTTATATCTATCTGGCTCATATCCCTTGTTTTTTTATACGGGGCTTCCAGACGTAAAGCTGTGGTGGAAGACAGTCAGCAGACAATCGAAAAACTTCAGGTAATGCTGAGAAAAAGTGACAGAGAAGTGGAAAAAGATTTTCTGACCGGAGCTTATAACAGAAAAGGGTTTACTAAAATAGCCAGCTCAGAACTGGACAGAATGAGAAGATATGATCTTGATGCATGTGTAATTATGATGGATATAGACCATTTTAAAAAATTTAACGACACCTATGGACATGCATGCGGGGACTTTGTTCTGAAGTCCTTTGTAAGAACTGTGGTAAAGAATGTACGTCTCAGTGATATCGTAGGCAGATGGGGAGGAGAGGAATTCCTGGTACTTCTTCCAGAGACAGACTACAAGGGTGCTCTTCTTGCTGCAGAGAAGATAAGAAAAATGGTGGAACGGGAAGTTTTTTATTATCATAAGCAGTCACTCAAAATAACAGTAACATTAGGGGTAGCGACTCTCAATGTCAGAAAAACCTTGGAGAAATCAGTGGAAGAGGCGGATGAGGCTATGTATAGTGGAAAAGAAACCGGAAGAAACCGTGTGGTGGGATACCAGGATATTATGTCCAAAGATATAAAATGGAAGAAATAAGATTCAGTTTATATTTTAAATTTTATATGAAAAAAGAGGCAGAAAATTACTTTCTGTCTCTTTTTAATTTTATTCTTGCATCTTCAATGAGAGAATAAAGAATAGGTATGATTATAAGAGTGAGAAGTGTAGACAGAGACAGGCCGAAAATAACTGCAATGGCCATTCCGTTGTACATTTCGGCACCTTCACCTCTGCTTATGGCTAGAGGTATCATACCGAAAACCGTAGTAAGTGTGGTCATGACAATGGGTCTCAGCCTCGTCTCTCCTGCTTCTATAAGAGAATCCATCATACCGGCTCCCCTCATTCTCAGGAGATTGATATAGTCTATAAGCACAATGGCATTATTTACCACTATTCCCACCAGCATTATTATTCCCACCATTACCATTATATCCAGCTTTCTTCCTGTGAAAAAAAGACCGAAGAATACCCCGATTACAGAGAGAGGTATTGCTCCTACTATGATAAAGGGCAGTATAAAAGACTCAAATTGTGATACAAGGATAAAGTAAACTACAAAGATAGAAAGTACAAGGGCTATATTGAGATCTGTCATGGCCTCGTTTAGCTGCTGTCCCTCCCCTCCGAATCCAAAGGAAACAGTCTGTGGAGGATTGAGTTTTTTAAACTCCTCAGCCATATAAATCTGTGCCTCTTTCAACGTATAGTCGTCTTCTAAGTTGGCAGATATAGTGACCTTTCTGATCTTGTTTTTTCTTTCTACCTGGGAAGCACCCTC
>NZ_JBFHGC010000444.1:0-2433 GCF_041583315.1 Ilyobacter sp.
CGTAAAGAAATCTAATCAATTTTACGTAAAGAAAATACAATGTCTGAGCGAAGCGAGTTTTGTATTTTTAGTAAAATTTATTATATTTTAGCTTGGACAAGACAAGGCTTGATTTTTGGTTACTTTTCATCAAGGAAAAGTAACATCAACTCTGGATAAACTCAGTAAATCATCTAAAAATATGTCCATACTAAAATAAGTAACCAAGAAAGCCTAGAAAGAGGTTTTCTTTTTTTTATTTCCCGTGTAAAATTAGTTAGGGTGATGATTATATGAAAAGAGTTATTTTAGGGGAAACCGGAAGCGGCAAAACAGAGAATGCAATCAAAAGGTACTGCCGGATGCTGGCAGACGGAATAAATTCCAACGATATTCTGGTTCTTGTGGCCAACAGGACAGAGAGGGTAAAGTGGACGAAGAGTGTGGATTTTCATGTGGCATCACAGCTCAGAATTTTTTCATATTTCGGATTTATCCAGAGAGATCTGAAATTGTTCTGGCCTCTGGTTTTGAAAAAATGTAATCTTATAAAGAAAAAAGAGATTGAGCCTGTTTTTATGCATTACGAGGCTTCCCAAAGTCTCATGTCCAAAACAGTGGAATTTTATAGAAAAAAAGATTACCTGAAAGGGATTATAAGCAGTGATGAGGAGATCGCAAGGAAGCTCTTGTCAAACATCACAGGAGCATCTTTATCCAATACAAGCTATAAAAAAATAGGTGAAAGAATTTTCAGAAGCAAGGTAGAAGAAGAGCAACTGGGGATAGAATTTTATAAAGAGATGAATGAGATAACGGTGCGATATATTGAAAGAATACTGGAAGAGGGTATAGTGGATAATGCTGTGTCAATATACCTTTATTTCAACTATCTTCTGAAAGATGAAAAATATCTGGAATATCTCCAAAACAGTACAAAATACCTTGTGGTGGATAATCTAGAGAATGTCTCTATATCACAAGGGGACTTTATCATGGAGCTCTCTCAATGGGTAAAGGGAAGCATACTGTACTACAATACTGACGGTCCGTATGGTATATACCAGTTTTCCAGAAATTATATAGAAAAAGAGCTTCTTCCAAATTTTCAGGAAGAAAGGCTGGAAGAGAATGAAAATGCAGGAAAATTCAGGGAGTTTACAGAAGCTTTATCGAAAAATTTAATGCTGGATACAGGGGAAATATCTGTAAATTCCAGTGTGAAAATCGATCTTGAAAATGAATTTAGAAGTAAAGAGGACAAAAAAGTTCTGAGGCTTGTGGCAGAACTTTTGGAGCAGGGAGTTCCCGGAAATGAAATCTCCGTAATAACTCCCAAATATAATGTGACTTTGGATTTCGGTCTCACCAGGATATCTGATAAAATGAATATAAACTATCTCTATACCTCAAAAAATGACAAGGTGACGGACAATCCTTATGTTTTTGCTCTGACTATTTTTGCTATGGTTTTTTACAGATTTAAAAAAATACGTCTGAATTATGATGAGATGAAGATGTTTATAAATATTGTCCTCCAGATGGATCTTATAAGCTCGGCTCTTTTGGCAGATTCCCTGTCCAAGAAGGATTATAAACTGGAGAACATTGATGACAAACAACTTCTCAGAAGACTTTCTACGGAAAAAATAGAAGAATACAACAACATGGTGGAATTTATAAAGTCCATGGACAGGGATATTCCTATAAATCAGTTTTTTACCTCAGTATATCTGGAGTATTTCGTAGGGAGAAGCGACGATGCCAAGGATATAAAGGCTTGCAGGGAGCTCATGGACTCATCAGAGGATTTTGTAAGGGTTATGGAAAGTTTTCAGATGCTGAAAGATGCCAATTATGAGTTTATAAAATTCATAAGGGAAGGGGCTAAGACCACACCTACGCTGGATGATATAGGGGTTAAGCTGGAAGGGGGATATATGTCTTTGTCCACTCCAGGTAGCTTTATAGGAACCGGTAGAAAGAGTAAGATACTCATACTTACTGATGTAAGAAATCCACTTTATACTCTGAAAAGCTATAATGAATTTCAGAATTTATGGTCTCTGAATAAAGACTGGCCACTGGGAAGAGTTTTTACAGGGGAGGATGAGCTTCAGATGGAGAAACTGGATCTGGATGCAGTGATAAAAAGGCTTTTTAAAAGTGTAACGGGAGAGATATATCTTTTCGGGACGGTCTATTCAGGGAGAGGAATGGAGCAGCACAGTCTTTTTTATGATGCTCTTTTGAGGACATTTGATTAGAGAGTATTGAATTTACACGAACTCTGTTACTTTTCCTTGATGAAAAGTAACCAAAAATCAAGCCTTGTCTTGTCCAAGCTAAAATATAATAAATTTTACTAAAAATACAAAACTCGCTGCGCTCAAACATTGTATTTTCTTAACGCAAAATTTATTATATTTATTCACGCTCGTCCTGCGAATAGGC
>NZ_JBFHGC010000445.1:0-2432 GCF_041583315.1 Ilyobacter sp.
TATCATCCCTTCAGATGATCTGTCTATTTCATATACCTTAATAGGTTTCTCATTTCTGTTTTCCACACCATACTCGTAGCATGCGTCCTGCAGCTGGCAGTCTCCCTTTGCTTTTTCACATATGAGACAGTCATTGGGGTGGTTTTTCATGAGTTTTTCAAGGATCTCTTTTCTCCTTGCCTCTATCTCATCTGTATAGGTTCTCACTACCATACCTTCTTTAGGATTTGTAGAGCAGGATTTTACCAGCTCTCCGTCGATCTCTACCACACATATTCCGCAGACATCCTGACTCCCCAGATCCTTATGGTAGCAAAGAGATGGGATCTCTATACCTATATTACTCAGATTTTCCAAAAGACTTATCCCGCTATCAAATGTAGTCTCTTTATTATTTATAATTAATTTAATATCCATTCCTAGTTCACCTCACATTTTTCCACAGACACGGCTGTTAATTTTAATTCAGGTTCTCCTGACTTTTCATCAATTGCATCTGTTCCTGTAAGTACATTAGCCGATCCCTCAGCAAAGTGGAATGTCATAAATACCGTTCCGTCCTGTATCTTATCAGTTTTTACAACCTTAGTTTTGATACTTCCCCTTCTAGAGGTTACCCTTACCATGTCTCCGTCTGTCACTCCGACTTTTTCACAAGTCAAAGGGTTCATTTCAATGTATGATTCTGGAGATTTCATATGTAGTCCTTCTGTTTTAGCCGTCATAGTTCTTGTATGGTAGTGGTATAGATTTCTACCGTTTGTGAGTATTATAGGATACTCTTCATTTATCAGATCCCCTGGAAGTTCATATTCTACAGGTACCAATTTACCCATTCCCCTCAATGCTCCCCCTACATGGAGTATAGGGGTTCCAGGATGGTTTTTATCCTTTACAGGCCATTGGAGTCCTTCAACTTCTATTCTGTCATAGGATATTCCTGCATACTGCGGGACAAGAACAGCTATCTCATCCATTATTTCAGAAGGATGGGAGTAATTGCTCTCATAACCAAACTTATTTAAAAGCTCAGAAAATATTTTCCAGTCAGCCTTGGCTTCCGGTACTGCCTGCACGGCTTTTCTTACCCTCTGTACCTTTCTTTCGGTGTTTGTAAATGTCCCGTCCTTTTCTGCAAATGTCAGTGCCGGAAATATGAGATCAGCTTTTTTAGCTGTTTCTGTCATGAATATATCCTGAACAACCAGGAAGTCCAGTGCTTCCAGAGATTCCAATATATGCCTTGTATCAGGATCAGATACCACTGGTTTTTCTCCCATAATATACATGAATTTAACATCCTTATGATGAGCTGCATCCATAATCTGCGGCAGAGTCAGCCCTACTTTTTTAGGAACTTCTACTCCCCATACTTTTTCAAATTTATCTATTACATTTTTATCTAGTACCTTCTGGTATCCTGGATATTCATCTGGGAATGCTCCCATGTCGCAGGATCCCTGGACGTTATTTTGTCCTCTCAGAGGATTTATTCCAGTCCCTGGTCTTCCTATCTGCCCTGTGATTAATGCCAGGTTAGAAAGAGCTATTACACCGTTTGTACCTGTTTTAAACTGAGTAATTCCCATGGCATAATAGATGGATGAAGCTTTACTGGTAGCATATAGTCTTGCAGCTTTTCTGATATCTTCAGCAGACACTCCTGCTATTTCAGATACCTCTTCAGGGGTATATTTTGCAATCATTTCCTTTAGTTCTTCATATCCTTCAGTATGATTTTTTATATAATCAGCATCAACTAAACCTTCAGTTATTACTGTATTTATCATCCCGTTTATAAGAGCTATATTTGCTCCGACCTTAACCTGCATAAATACTTCAGCCTCATCAGCTAAGTCTATTCTTCTAGGGTCTGCTACTATCACTTTAGTACCGTTCCTATATGCCTGTTTGATTTTTGCCCCTATTACAGGGTGATTTTCCCTTGGATTTGACCCGATTACAAATATCAGATCTGAATCCTTTGCTTCTGAGATACTATTTGTCATAGCACCACTTCCTAATGTAGTTGCAAGCCCGGCAACTGTTGAAGCATGTCAGAGACGTGCACAGTGATCTATATTATTTGTTCCTATGCCCAATCTCATAAATTTTTGAAATGCAAAGTTATCCTCATTTGTACATCTTGCAGAAGCCAGTCCTGCAAATGCATCTGGACCAAATTCATCTTTTATCTTGCCAGCTTTACTTAAAAAAAGGTCATATGCCTCTTCCCAGCTAGCTTCCCTAAACTCACCATTTTCTTTGATAAGTGGAGTTTTCACTCTTTCTGGATGGTCTATAAACTTATAACCAAATTTTCCCTTTACACAAAGTAGACCGTCATTTGGTGCCATATTGATAGGTTCTACTCCTACAATCTTGTTTCCTCTGGAAAGAAGGTTAAACTGACATCCTACACCACAGTATGA
>NZ_JBFHGC010000446.1:0-2432 GCF_041583315.1 Ilyobacter sp.
ATTTCATTTATGACTATTTCATACCCTACGTCTTCTTTTAATAGCTCATATGTTGCAAACTTTAAAAGAGTCCTTTCTACATTTCCTATCCTGTCTAAAGTCCATCCGGTCATATTTTCCTCAATGGTCTTTTGGATTTCAGATTTATTTTCCGTCAATCCTTTAGCATATTTTTCCAAAAATTCCTGTCCTGCTTTGTTCAGCTTAAAATCATCTCTTGAAATAAAATCCCCAAGGATTTCAGTTGCATCAACTTCATTCAATTCAGCTTCAAACAGAAGTTTAAAAAATTCTTCTCTTGCTGTCTTTCTACTCATATTCCTACCTTTCTAGTCTTCTTTTAATCTTGTAATCAATATCTTCTTTATTTTCTTTATTTTTTCCAGATCTCCAAGATTATACCCCAGACATGTTACTGCCAATACGATAAGCATCTTCACAAATCCATATTGTATCAGAATAAGACCAAAAAGAAAACCCCCTAAAGCTCCTAAATATTTTTTTCTGTTTATTAAAAGCTCCTCTATAAATTCCACAAGCACTATTCATCACCTCTTTCAGATCTAAAACCAGAAGCAGCTTTCCTCTTAACAAGCTTAGAAACCTTCACCTCTACGTTCTCCACCTCTACTCCAAGATATTCAAAAACATAGTCTTTAACCTGCTTTTGCAGATCCAGTATATTTTTAGATATTTCACTGTCAGTATAAGCATCTACTTTTACAGTTATAAATAGTTTTTTTCTTTTTATTTTATTAGAAGGTCTGATGTTTTTTATATCAGAACTAGATCCCACTATCTCTTTCACAAGATTATTAACCGAAGAAGATGATACAGTGAGCTTTCCATTCTCAGTCTGTATTTCGTAATCTTTAGGTTTTTCAAAATTAGAAAGAAACTTTTCAATCGATAAAAGAAGATAAATAGCAGATAAACCTATGAGGGCTCCTCTGAAGGCATAGCTATAAAAATCTACATTGTAAAAATATTCCGGTATAATCCCTAAATAGATTCCTCCAAGAGAAATTATAAATATACCTGCCCAGGCAAGGGCAAATATCAGTTTTCTAACCATTTTCATCCCCCCAAAAATTAAAAGATTAGAGGCGGAAACCGCCTCTATTCTAATCTAAAATTTCAACTTCTTCTTCTACTTCTTTTATTTTAACATCCTGTACATAAATATTAACTTCTACAACCTTGAGTCCGGTAAGCTCTGTTATGCTTTTGATAACAGCTTCCTGTACCTCTCCAGCCACATCAGGGATAGAGAAACCGTATTCTACTACTATGAATACCTCTATACTACACTCTTTTTCCCCTACCTCTACCTTTACTCCGTGTGTCATTCTTTTTTTACCTAAAATTTTATTTACTTCGTCTGCTACTCCTCCTGCCAGTTTAAAAACTCCGTCCACATCCACAGCAGCCTTTGCAGATATTACTTTTACTACATCATCAGCAATTTTGATACTTCCTAATTCGCTCATAAAACTACCCCCTATAAATTATATCTATAAAAATATCTATAAAAAAACCAGGTATTTTCCTTTATTTATTTTTTATTTTTATCAAAATACTCCTCAATAAAACTCGTGTATACATCGCCTTTCTGATATGCTTCATTTTCAAGAACCTGAAGATGGAAAGGTATCGTAGTGTCTACCCCTTCTATTATATACTCCTCGAGGGCTCTTTTCATCCTTATAATAGCCTCTTCTCTGTCTGAACCGTAAACTATTAGTTTAGCTATCATAGAGTCATAATAAGGACTTATTACATAGCCTTGATATGAGTGGGAATCGATTCTTACTCCGATTCCTCCTGCAGGAATATAGGTTTCAAGAGTTCCTGCTGAAGGAAGGAAATTGTTTACAGTATCCTCTGCATTTATTCTGCACTCTATAGCATGTCCCATTATAACAACATCATCCTGTGTAAGAGTGAGTTCTCCACCGGCTGCAGCTATAATCTGCTCTTTTATGATGTCCACTCCTGTCACCATCTCTGTTACAGTATGTTCCACCTGGATTCTTGTATTCATCTCCATAAAAAAGAAGTTATTACTTTTATCAACTAAAAATTCAAGCGTTCCTGCTGAGTCATAATTTATTGCCTTAGCGAGCTTTACTGCAGCTTCACCCATTGCCACTCTCACATCCTGAGGAAGTATGGCAGAAGGAGCTTCTTCTATAAGCTTCTGGTGTCTTCTCTGTATAGAGCAGTCTCTTTCTCCTAGATGAACTACATTTCCATGTTTATCACCTATGATCTGTATCTCAATATGTCTTGGATTTTCTACGAATTTTTCTATATATACATCAGGATTGCCAAAGGCTGCCTCTGCCTCATTCTGTGCAGCAACCATGTTCGTCGCCAGTTCCTTGTCGTCTCTAGCGATTCTCATTCCCTTTCCTCCGCCTCCGGCAGTG
>NZ_JBFHGC010000447.1:0-2413 GCF_041583315.1 Ilyobacter sp.
CAAAAGATGCCTATTTGACAGAAATAATATCCAGCATTCCCAATACCCCTATAACCACAACTGCCAGCCCTATTATGTAGTAAAAAAACGAAGTCCCTCTGTCGCCGATTAGTTTCCTCATACTTCTGGCTTTTCTGCTCTCCCAGTAAAATGTCGGTTTGAAAAAAGTACAAACAAGCGTAAATATCCCTATTCCTATGAATAAATATTTCATATCTCCCTCCTCGTAGTACAACTTAAATTTTTATAATACATACAAACAATTATCGTCAGTTAAAAAATTTATCTGTGCACTATCTTTTTCTTTTTATCCAGGGTCCCCATCATATTTTTTATCTTTTCTTTTTCGGCAAATTTATGTCCGTGGTTTATCTTGTTTTCCATATTCTGAATTTCTCTTTTTAATTTCAAATAACTGGCTAGCCTTTCTTTCTTAAGTTCTCCTGTTTCTATGGCTCTATTTACAGCACATCCCGGTTCATTTCCATGGGTACAATCAGAAAATCTGCATAACTTTGCCAGTTCTTCCACATCCTCAAAGGAACTGCTGGTATCGCCACTCCAGATTTGGATTTCTCTCATACCAGGTGTGTCTATAATATACCCATCTCCCACCTTAAACATCTCTCTTCTTGTGGTGGTATGCTTCCCTTTGTCATCAGTCACTCTTATTTCCTTTGTTTTTATTATCTCATTCCCCAGTAATTTGTTGATCAGTGTGGATTTACCCACTCCAGATGACCCTATAAGACCGATTGTTTTTTCATCTTTCAGGTAATCCCTTATTTCGTCTATTCCCTTATCCTCATATGAAGATACCACATGAATAGGTACCCCAAAAGCTATCTCCTCTAAGCTTGCAACCTTTTCATTCACATCATCATCCAAATCTGACTTGGTTAAAATAAAACAAGGATTTGATCCAGATTCATATACCATGGTCAGATACCTCTCCAACCTTGCGATATTAAAATCTTTATTCAAAGAAGTCACTATAAAAATAAAGTCCACATTACTAACTATGGGCTGTTCCTTTATTTCTTTTCCGGCTACTTTTCTGGACAGAATAGTTTTTCTAGGATAAATTTCAGTTATCTGCCCTTCATCGCTTATCTCTACATAATCACCTACCACTGGAAAATCAGCACTCTTTATCATATTTCCTGTTATCGGAGCATTTATCTCATTATTTCCAACTGATACTCTATATAAATCTTTAAATACCGATATAATTCTGCCTTTCATTTCTTCCTCCTATTTTCATATTAATCTCTGACGGAGGGCCTTTTTTATTTTAGGTCTCCTCCAAAATTTACTACTATCATAATTCATCTCCTTTCACATTTTTAAGATCAGTCTAATTTATGTCATCTCATTTTTTTACAAGTCCAGTTGACAACAGCTCCTTACTCTCGGGAATCTAAAGTAATCCAATATCTCAGAGTTGTTTCCCCTTCAAGTTCTATTTTATCATATAAAATCCCCTTTGCATTCTCTATTGTCCTTGCTGACCCCGTGTTGTTTTCATCGCAGGTTACCAGGACTTTCTTATACTTTTTTGTCCTGACAAGGTCTAGCAGCATAACCAGCATCTTAGTTGCATAGCCCTTTTTTCTTTCTGAGGGTCGGATGCCGTACCCGATATGTCCGCCGTTATAGAGGAGGCTGTCATTGAGTTCATGTCTGAAATGTATAGCTCCCAACACTTTTTTCTTATCCACTAAAAAATAGAGTGCCGCCGGAACAAAACCCTTCTTGTAAACCTCATCTGTTTCATCTGTTGACCACTTAGCAAGTAAATCTCCAAAGCTTTCGCTTCGTCTCTCTGAGGCCATGGGTACGATTTTTTCTCCTGAAAGTTCCCATTCCTTTATATATTCTAAATAACCAACCTCAGGTACCTTGTCGTATTTTACTATTTTTAGTCCCATCTATTCCTCCAAATATATAAAACGCTTTCTTAAACAGGTTATTTTTCAGCAATAACCAGCATCTCAAAATCTTCTGTTGTTAGCTTATTTTTTCTGCTGAAGGCTCCTAATTTTGCCCCGTAAATATTCACAGTCTTAAAATCCAGTGACTTTAAAAGCCAGGTTATTTCAGAGGGCACATAATATCTCTCATTACACTGAAGTTTTATTTCATTCCCAGAATCATCTTCTAGAGAGGTGATATTATGTTCACGAAAGGTCATTAGATCAAAGGAACTTTCCTCGCAGCTTGCATTCCCGTCTTGCTCTTGGGACTCTATGAAATCTTTTACCGAATGGTATAGGGGAAACAGAGCATTTAATGCTGTGAATATAATTTTCCCGTTTTTCTTTAGTGATTCGGCAGCATTTTGAAGTATCCGGTAATTCATCTCGTCAGTTTCCATAAGGCAAAAAGCCCCCTCGCAGATCATTATAGCCAG
>NZ_JBFHGC010000448.1:0-2410 GCF_041583315.1 Ilyobacter sp.
GCATTTCATCAGAATAATTGTTCATAAGATGGACAAGAGCATCTGTAAGGTCCTCTACAAACAGAAATTCTCTTTTAGGAGTTCCGGTACCCCATACGATGACTTCTTTATCACCTCTCACTTTTGCATCGTGGAATTTTCTTATAAGTGCAGGCATTACATGGGATGTTTCTAGGTCAAAGTTATCTTTTGGACCATAGAGATTTGTAGGCATGACACAGATGAAATCAGACCCATATTGTCTTCTGTAAAACTTACATAACTCCACCCCTGCTATCTTTGCTATGGCATAGGCTTCATTGGTAGTCTCAAGATCTCCTGTGAGAAGAGCCTCTTCTTTTATAGGCTGTGGAGCAAGTTTCGGATAGATACATGAACTTCCTAAAAATAAAAGTTTTTTGACTCCGAATTTGTGGGCTGAATTTATTATGTTGGCTTCAATCATTAGGTTGTCATATATAAACTCCGCAGGGTAGGTGTTGTTGGCATATATTCCTCCTACTTTAGCAGCAGCAAGAAAAACATATTCCGGTCTTTCTTGATCAAAAAACTGTTCCACAACATCCTGTCTCCTTAGATCCAGTTCTTGAAAATCTCTTACTATGATATTTTTATAACCACGATTCTCTAGATTTTTAATAAGAGCGGAACCCACCATTCCACCATGTCCTGCAAGATATATTTTCGAATTTAATTCCATATTATTATCCCCCTAGTATTTTTACATTGTATTCAAAGTATTAAAACAAACTCAAGCGACCTTCTTAATGAATAGAGTCCCAAGAAAGGTCGACACTTTGGCAGTTTTCAAGACCGACACAGGCTCCGACGAATCTGCCTAAATTGCTGGAAAAGCTACCTATAAAATACTTTGAATTTATAAGTATATCCACTTCTGTGAGCAGATTTAGTGTATGATCTCTTACAGTTTCTCTAGATTGATTCAGAAACTTTTTTTCGCTTTCCCTTACATTTTCATAAGAATACAGAGAAAATAAATTTATCTGTGGATATTTATTTTTTATCTCTTTGAGAATATTTCCATCATCTGTAGCCACATACAGATTCAGACTTTTATCACAAGATGTAAATTTTTTGAGTTTTTCAAAATAGACATCTATAAGAACCAAATCGGCTTCTTTACAATCTCCGAACACCTTATCTCCTCTTCTTATATGAAAACTAACATAGTCAGATGGTAGATTGAGCTTATTTATATTTTCATCTATTTTTATTTTTGTTTTTAGATTGTACTTATAAAGGTTGTTTATCTCTTTTTTCATTAAAATTGCCAGTTCGTTTATTCTGTTTTTTCTGAAATTTACATCTCTTACTTTCTTAAAAATATAATTTTTAAAAAAGTATCTGGTCAATAATTCATTATTTAGTTTTCTGTCTCTGAAATTTGAAAATTTATTTTTATCAAAATTCACTGTTTCATAATCAAAATCTAAATAATCTGTTATTCCGTCTTTATAAGAATAGCTGAATCTTGAGCTATCTATTATAATTTCTTTCTTTTTTTCTTTTAGAAAGATTATTGCAAAGATAAGATTATTTATTTCAGAATAAAAACCTCTGAATGTGAGAGGAAAAACTATTTTTTTATTTGTCACAAAATTTAAATAAGTGAAAAAGTATATTAAAGCTGCAATAAATTTATCTCTGTATTTAATTAAAGTATCCATATATCCTCCAAATTTCAGTCGCTTATCTTATTCAATCACGTTTCCTGGCACTCTAAGGTGGGTATATCAGTAATATCCAAATAAAGAAAGAGGTGCCATATGAAATTTTTAGCGACAATAACGGCAAACGTTGAAGTGGAAATGTTTAGAGAGCTACTTGAATCAAACGATATCGCACTTAATGCAAAGCATCGCGAAACAGGTGAATTCATGCTTCTAGCCGCCGGTACCACCATTTTCGGCGAAGATCTATATGTCTCAGAAGATCAATATGAAGAGGCCCTCGCACTTTACGAGGCGTACTTTTCAGGTAAAGCCGATATCGATCCCAAAGAGTTGACCGATCAAGCACTTCATGCTGAAAATCCGGAACCGCTATTTTATGATGAATCAAACGCCCCCGAGGAGGATTGAACTGAGCATATTGATGACGATATGGCTTGAATTATGTGCCGCTTCCACAGCAAATGAATCAAAGCTTACATGAGCTGATCCATCCGCCTTGTCCGACATCGCTCTGATGATGACAAATGGAATTTTGTTGATCGCAGCTACATGAGCAATTGCAGCGCCTTCCATTTCTGTGGTTGCTGCTCCAAAATGCTCCAGGATAAAATCCTTACGTTCCATGGATGACACAAATTGATCACCGGATACGATGCGACCTTTCATAGTCATATGATTGGTCACTTCTTTTTGACTGGCTGCCATGGCAAGTGACA
>NZ_JBFHGC010000449.1:0-2409 GCF_041583315.1 Ilyobacter sp.
ATACTTCTCACTCTGTGATCTTCTTCGTCTAGGTAGTGTACATTTGAAGTGGCTACAACTCTTTTATTCTTTGCCTTTGCCAGTTGATACAAAAACTTATTTGCCTTTTCTATATCATTAAAGGAATTTATTGTTCCTGTGCCCTCCTTTTCGCAGAGTTCACTGTAACTTTCTCTAGGCTGGAGTTCTATATAATCGTAAAAATCAATTTTTCTTTCAAGGTGGTCGAGATTATATCTGAAATAAGCTGAAGCCAGCTCTCCTTCATTTGCAAAGTGCATACTCATAACTGCACCTGTGAAGATTCCTTCACGATTTTCCTCTATAACGGACTTTGGTATCCTTGGCTTCTTATTACCGTAATAATTGATATGTGCCTCTGATACCAGCTTATAGAGGTTTTTCAGTCCTGTATTATTTTTTACCATTAGCATAACGTTGCTTGTATCCTGTTTTTTTATGTTCACAGGGAAGACTCCGTCTAATTCGTTTAGCTTGGTTGCACCCTTTTCCATAAATTTTTCCAGAAAAATGGCAAACATGTTGGCAGTGGCTTGAGAATCATCAACGGCTCTGTGATGGTTTTCAAGGGCTACTCCCAGTTTCTTTGTCACTGACTTCAGACCGTGACCTCTGAGGTCTGGAAGAAGGTCTCTAGCCCACTGTAGGGTATCTATTACAGAAGGGTTGTAATCTTTTATATCAGTATACCTTTTTACATCTCTGGTTAAAAATCCCATGTCAAACCTTGCATTGTGAGCCACCAGTGTGGCATCCCCTGCAAATTCCAGGAATTCAGGTAAGACAGTCTCTATAGAGGGCTCTCCCTTTACCATATCATCCGTTATTCCTGTGAGTTCCTGTATCTTATTTGGAATACTCCTTCCAGGATTGATAAGCTGAGAGTATTTATCTACAATTCTTGTACCATTTAATTTTATGGCACCGATCTCTATTATCTCGTTTTGGTGGGAGTTTAGACCCATGGTTTCCAGGTCGTATACCACATAAGTTTCCTCTTGAATAAGAACATCCTTTGGATTTTCAACCATGGGACGGGTATCGTCTACCATATATGTATCGCATCCGAAGAGAATCTTGAGGTCACTTCCTTTTGCGGCCTTGTAAACGAAAGGGAAAGAGTGTACTCCTCCGTAATCTGTTACAGCCAGAGCTTTATGACCGTATTTCAAAGCTCTTTTTACAAGGTCTTTTGAATCTATAGAACCCACCATCTCACTCATTTTTGTGTGAGTGTGTAGCTCTACCATCTTTTCGGGAGCCCTGTCTTCTCTCTCAGTAGTCTTTGAAGTGATTATATTTATAGATCCGACCATTAGTATCTCTTCGTCATTTGAGTACTTATCCCGCTGCTTTTTACCATTTAGTTTTACCCAGATATTTTCTTCGATAGAAAGTCCTTCAGATTCTGATTTTTCCATAAACTTTTTACAGGATATTGAATTTTCCAGATTTGTAATATTAAATGTAACAAGTACTTTTCCGCTTTTGAGTTCTCTTTTCTCTACTGAAAAAAGCTGACCTTCTAATACGCAGCTTTCACCGTCATATATCTCTCCGAAGGCCTCAAAAGATATGGTTTTTCCTTTGATGATTTTTCCTATGACTATGTCTCCGCTTTCTGATGTGGCAATAGGTGCAGCTTTCTTGGAAGAAGATGTTTTTATATCGTCAGAGACTATTTTTTTCTCAAGTTCTTTTTCTATTTTAATTATTGAATTATTTACTTCCTGCAGTTCCTTTGTAAAATCACCTGATACAAGCCTTACCTCAAAATTTCTTATGCCATATCTTTTCAGTCTGTGATTTAGCTTTTCATGAATGTTTGATTCTAGAAGGATATCAACAGCTGTTTCATTTTTTAGCTCAATATCAATATGCTTCTCTTGGATGCTTATTCTGTACAGATAAAGGAAAGACCTGGATATGGCATTTTTTCTCTTTATCTCCCGGATGATCCTCTCTATAATCTCTTTCAAGTCCTCTTTGGTGATCTCTTTATTTAAAAATTCCAATTCAAAATGAAGGTCGGCGTCTTCACCGAATTTATTGGCCAGAGCATCTTCAAGGATGTCTAATTCCTTTAAACTCGAAGTGGTTGATACCAGACAGTTCAACTCTATTTTTTTCTCTCTCTCGTATACCACTATCTCTGTTATATCAATATTCTTTATACCAATAGATTCAAATATATTGTTACGGGGTTTTATTTTAACTTTATTTTTATACACATCACATCATACCCTTTCATTAGAAAAAAGGAGCCCTTTATGGCTCCTGTGTTTTAATTTTCTCCCAGCAGCCTGTCTAAAATAATTGAAACAGCCGATCTTACTGAAAGATGGTTATATTTTGTATTTCCTCTGATGGGTTCTAAAATATATTTAG
>NZ_JBFHGC010000450.1:0-2402 GCF_041583315.1 Ilyobacter sp.
CCGATCCGTCTTTGGTACTTATCTGAAATGTCCCCAGGAATTTACTTCTGAATCCTTTCACCAGACCGAGATGAATCCTGCAGATATCTATCTTGTCTGAGATGCCGCAGATATACTCCTCCACCTCTTTACGTCTTGTGATGAGCTCTTTTAGACGGAGATCGTCCAGGTTTATGATGTCACTTCTCAGGAACTCCAGGAGATAGATATATTCTTCATAGGCGAGGTACTTTAAGAGTGAGTATACTCCCTTTACAGCCCTGTGCTCCAAAAGACTTTCACTGGAATTAATTATAAATGGAATATGATTTTCTGCCAATTTCTCTGATATGGCTGTGAGATCTTTGTTTTTTCGGGATATAATCCCTACTTTACTATAGTTTGAGATGTTTTGCTGCAGGATCTCCACCATGGCATCAAAAGAGTTTTCATCATCGTCATTGCAGTTGATTACCGTCTGGACAAACCCCTTGTCTTTGGATTCTAAATAGGAAACATCTTCATAGTTCCAGGTTTTACCCTCATCATCATACTGATCTCTTATGGATGAAAAAAACTTGTTTACAAAGGAGATTACTGTTTTTTCACTTCTGTAGGACTTCTCCATGGTTTCACTTTCACCATTTATGATTTCAGGGAGTTTTTCAAAGAGTTCTTTCTCTCCTCCACGCCATCCATAGATACTTTGTTTTTCATCTCCTACACATATCACCTTATTAGCCCTGTTTGCAATGGATTTTAAAATCTTCCACTGGAGGATGCTGGTATCCTGAAATTCATCTATGAATACGGTCTTTATATCACCTTCGGTGAGCTGATAAAAATAATCTGTGACCTCTTCATCTTTTACAAGGGTAAGTTTAGGGTCGTTGAAATACTTAAAGGTGTAAGTAGAGATGTCTGTATGAGTAAATTTCTTTTCTCTGAACTTCATCTCGTCATACATAGAGAAAATAAATTCTACAAAATCAAAGAGATTTTCTTCATAGGGGATAACTTTGGAACTGAAAATAAACCGGGAAAGTTCCACTTTAAAAAGGGGATAACTTTCTTGTAATCTTGCCACATGTTCTTCCGTTCCTTTTATCTTGGCAGTTGAGTTGACAAAAGCCTTGACCCAGAATGTATCCTCTTCAAGAAAAATTTTAAAATTATCCGTTATAAATTTTAGCTTTTCTGTCTCGGTATTTTTTGAAAGATAACCTCTGAAAGCCTTTTTAAATCCGTCAGTCAGATTTTTAGAGGGGCTCTTTATCTTTCCTGCATTCTCAATGTCGGCTTTCATATTATCAAGGAGTGTTACCAGGTTCCCGGTGTTGTAAGGTTCTCTTTTTTTTCTGCTGAAAAGCAGGAATTTCCATCTTTCCTTGAGGATGTTTTTTATCAGATTCAGATAAGCTTCGATATCCTTTTCTGCATTTTCATATAGGAAATCCTTGAATCTTTCAAAATATACCTTTTTTTCCAGAAGTTTTTCCAGAATTTTCAGTTGGAATTCCCTGTTTCTGTCATCATCGATAATTTCATAGGAATATATCCCCAGGCTGGGAGCTATGGATTTTTTGAATATTATGTTTGTAAAACTGTCGATTGTGTGAATTTTTAGCCTGTCTTTGTTTTTCATTATCTCATAGTAGACACTTGTCAGCTTTTCGGTATCTACTGTGAGCTCAGGGTAAAGTTTTTTTATATTTTTTAATATCTCTTCTGCTTCATCTCCCTTTGTGACGATTTCCTCCAGAAAAGACAGGATTCTCTCCCTTATTTCACCTGTGGCTTTTCTGGTGAAAGTCATTACCATTATCTCCTGGAAATTTTCCCCAAGGAGAAGACTGGCTATATATTCCAGTGAAAGACGGTAAGTTTTCCCTGTGCCGGCACTTGCCTTTAATATTTTTCTATTTTTCATCTTCCCACCTCATCCTGCATACTTCCTGATATTCACACCTGCTGCAGGTGCTGTGTTTTTCTGCCCTCTTGTAAATTGCAGAGGCTATAAATTCTCCCAGATGATTTTTCATATCCTCAGATGTGAGGGGATTTTTCCTGCTGTTGAAGTCTTCGAGGTTTCCATCCCAGGCATTAAAAATATATTTTTTTGCCCTGTCTTCTTCTCCGTAGTATAAAATAGAATAAAAATCAAGCTGCCTGGGATCTCCGCTTCCTGTTTTATAATCCAGAATATATTTATCCCGGCTGCCTTCAATAATCAGATCTACCCTTCCGCTCAATATTATTTTTAAATTTTCATCAATGAGTTTTTCTTTTTTGCTCTTTTCCTCTGAGAAGCTGAGAATATCCTGATCTCCAATGGCTTTTTCAATATCTTTATAAAATGTTTTTATTCCCTGGATGAAAACAGGGAACATTACCTCTCTGTAATAGCTGTCTAAGTGAAAAGG
>NZ_JBFHGC010000451.1:0-2400 GCF_041583315.1 Ilyobacter sp.
CTTAAAAAAAATTCTAAAGACTATATGGGAATATTAAATGCAATGAAAAATTCTCAGTTTCTGACATTTGGAATCAGTATGGTTTTTGAAGATATAGAAAAAATTCATTTTCTTATAATTGCAGAAGATATCAGTGAAAAAAATGATAAAAAAATAGTCTCAAAAGCAAAAGAGCAAGGAATAGCATACGTACATTATGGTAATAAAAATCAGCTTGGAGATATATTTGGTAAAGCTGAGATTAATGTTATAGGCGTTAAAAATAAAAAAGTGGCACGTGGTCTCATGGAGTAAACGTACTGGAGGTGTTATTATTGAAGACAAGAGTACATGAATTAGCTAAAAAACATGATATGTCAAACAAGGATTTTTTAAATCTTCTTCATGAAATAGGAGTGGAGGTTTCTTCACATCTTTCTGGTTTAAGTGATGAAGCTGTGAAAGAGATAGAAGAGTATCTTGAATCTGAAGAAAACATTGATGCAAAGAAGAAAAAGAAAAAAAGAAGTAAAGGAACAGCTAAGGAATCTTCTAAGGAAAAAGAAGAAAAGGGAAAAGATAAAACTACCAAGAAGAAAAAAGGTAGAAGATCTGACTTTACAGTTAAAAAAGCTGAAGAAGTAGAAGAAGTTGTATTAGAAGAAGACGGAATGAAAATAGTAAAGCTAAGAGGTGAAATCACAGTTGGTGAATTTGCTGAAAAGCTCGGAATAAATGCAACAGAGATTATCAAAAAGCTTTTCCTTAAAGGACAGATGCTTACAATAAACAGCACAATGTCTTTTGATTTGGCAGAAGAGATGGCTGTTGAATATGATGCACTTATAGAGATAGAAGAAGAAGTAGAAATGGAGTTTGGAGAGAAATTTGACCTTGAAGTAGAGGATAAGGAATCTGACCTTGTGGAAAGACCTCCTGTAATCACTATAATGGGACACGTTGATCACGGAAAAACATCACTTCTAGATGCTTTGAGAGCCACTAACGTAGCAGACGGAGAAGCTGGGGGAATCACTCAGAAGATCGGTGCCTACCAGATAAAAAAAGACGGTAAAAAGATCACATTTGTAGATACGCCTGGACATGAGGCCTTTACAGATATGAGAGCAAGGGGAGCTCAGGTTACAGACATAGCTATCCTTGTAGTAGCAGCAGATGACGGAGTAATGCCTCAGACAGTAGAAGCATTATCCCATGCAAAAGCTGCAAAAGTACCGATTATCGTGGCGGTAAACAAAATAGATAAACCTGAAGCCAATGCCCTGAGAGTAAAGCAGGAGCTTATGGAACACGGACTTGTGTCTGTAGAATGGGGAGGAGACGTAGAATTTGTAGAGGTTTCTGCTAAGCAGAGATTAAACCTAGATGAACTTCTTGAGACGGTTCTTCTTACTGCGGAAATATTAGAACTTAAGGCAAACCCTAAAAAAAGAGCTAAAGGTATAGTTCTAGAATCTAGACTAGATCCAAAAGTAGGTCCTATAGCTGACGTACTGATACAAGAAGGGGAACTTAGAATAGGTGACGTAATTGTCGCCGGAGAAGCTCAAGGTAAAGTAAGAGCTCTTATGAATGACAAGGGAGAAAGAGCAGAAACAATAGGGCTCTCTCAACCTACAGAGATTATTGGATTTAACATAGTTCCAGAAGCCGGAGATGTAGTCTATGTAATCCAAAATGAACAGCATGCTAGAAGAATAGTAGAGGAAGTAGCAAAGGCAAGAAAGATATCAGAAGTATCTAGAAAGTCAATCTCTCTTGAATCTCTTTCTCAGCATATGGAAGACTCTAATATAAAAGAACTAAACCTTATAATAAGAGCAGACTCAAAAGGTTCTGTAGAAGCACTTAAAGAATCACTTCATAAACTTTCTACCGGTGAAGTAGCTGTAAATATAATCCAGGCTGCATCGGGAGCGATAACAGAAAGTGACGTAAGACTAGCAGAAGCCTCAGATGCTATCATAATAGGATTCCATGTAAGACCTACAACAAAAGCCCTTAGAGGAGCTGCAGACTGTGGAGTAGAGATAAGAACATCAAATATCATCTATCACATAACTGAAGATATAGAAAAAGCTCTTACAGGAATGCTAGATCCTGAATACAGAGAAAACTATCAGGGAAGAATAGAGATCAAGAAGATATTCAAGGTAACTAAAATCGGAAATATAGCAGGATGTGTAGTTGTAGACGGTAAGGTGAAGAGTGATTCTAATATAAGACTTCTCAGAAACGGGGTTGTCGTATATGAAGGAAAGCTTGATTCACTGAAAAGATTCAAAGATGATGCCAAAGAGGTTGTTGCAGGTCAGGAATGTGGACTGAACATCCAAAACTTCAACGACATCAAAGAGGGAGATATCGTCGAAGCTTTTGATATCATTGAAATAAAAAGAA
>NZ_JBFHGC010000452.1:0-2390 GCF_041583315.1 Ilyobacter sp.
ATATACAGGTCTCCGATATTAAAATCCATATTTCTCAGGACTTCATAAGATCCGTTTGTAACTATGACAGCAACCCCTATAAAGGAAATAACTATACCGAAGGCCGCCTTTGTGGACACCTTCTCCTTCAAAAATATAGAGGCAAGTATCGTTGTCATTATGGGGTTTGACGCAGCAATAAGAGAGGTGTTGACACTGGAAGTATATTTCAGTGCAGTGAAGAAAAATACATGGTAACCAACCATTCCCAGAAGTGACAGAACGACCACGTGTGGTATTTCTGATTTTGGTATTTTAAGATCTTCTCCTCTGAAATACATTATCAGGAAAAGTATCGTGCTGGCAATGAGAAACCTGAAAAAGGTCAGGGAAAAAACCGGGAATTCCATGATGGAAAATTTTCCTGCAATAAAGGCTCCGGAAAAAAATATAGAGGATATCACCATTATATTTTTATCAAGGATGCCTTTTACTGATCCTAAACATGTGCTGTTACTAGATTCTGTCATAGATGATGCCTCCTAAAAATTAAAAAGTTTTGATAGTGTGTTTTATTTATGTAATAAAAAATATTATAAAGTGTTTGGATTCTGATACTTCATTTTACAACGATTGGTGGAGAAATGTCCATATGAATTTAGAATTTGAACTGTGAAAGTCCAGAGTAAGATCTTTAAATTTATTTTAAAACAGGATTTCTGATGAACTGGTTTGTTTTATTAAGGTGTTATTTTTTTAACAATCTTTAGTTAATTAGATAAAGGTATAAAAATTTGATTAAATTGAAATAAAGAGTTTTGTGTTATAAGATTATAATTATTAAGAGGGACTGCCGGGTTATGCAGCAATAAAAAAAGGGGGAAGTTATTGAGATGAATGTTTATGAGGAAGCTCTAAAAATACACAGTGAAAACAAAGGGAAAATTGAGGTGGTCTCCAAGGTAGGGGTCACTAACAGAGAGGAACTGAGCCTGGCTTATTCCCCTGGGGTTGCAGAACCTTGCAGAAAAATACAGGAAAATAAAATGGACGTGTACAAATATACCTCCAAAGGAAACATGGTGGCAGTAGTGACTGACGGTACAGCAGTGCTGGGTCTTGGAGACATAGGTCCAGAAGCAGCCCTTCCTGTAATGGAGGGAAAAGCCATACTTTTTAAAACCTTTGCCGGAGTGGATGCATTCCCTATATGCCTTGATACAAAGGATACTGAGGAGATAATAGAAACGGTAAAAAGAATAGCTCCTGGTTTCGGAGGAATAAATCTGGAGGATATATCTGCTCCGAGATGCGTAGAGATAGAGAGGAGACTCAAGGAAGAGCTAAATATACCGGTATTTCACGATGATCAGCACGGAACGGCTATAGTTGTGGTGGCCGGGCTTATAAACTCATATAAATTTCTAAAAAAGAATTTTTCAGATGCCAGGGTGGTAGTCTGTGGTGCAGGGGCAGCAGGGAGTTCGATAATAAAAATGATCAGTCAGCTGGGAGTGAAGGATATTTTGGCAGTAGATATAGCCGGTATAATAGCCAGAGATGATGAAAAGAGGGAATATGACTTTTTGTCTCAAGAGCTGTCTAAAATCACAAATAAGGATAATGTAAAGGGAGGACTTGCAGAGGCTGTAAAAAAAGCTGATATATTTATAGGGGTATCCGCTCCAGGAATACTGAAGCCAGAGATGGTAAAGACTATGAATGCAGACCCAGTGATATTTGCAATGGCCAATCCTACTCCGGAAATAATGCCAGATGAGGCTCTGAAAGCAGGGGCTAAAATAGTAGGCACAGGGAGATCGGACTTCCCAAACCAGGTAAACAACGTACTTGCATTTCCGGGTCTCTTTAAGGGAGCTTTGGAAGCGGGAGCGACTGCAATAACAGAGGAGATGAAGTTCGCAGCAGCCGAGGCAATAGCAAAGGTACTGAAAGAGGAAGAGCTTTCTGAAGAGTACATAATACCTAATCCTTTTGATGAAAGAGTATCAAAAGTAGTGGCAGATGAGGTAAAGAGGATAGCAAAAGAACAGGGGATAATAAGAAAATAAAGGAATTGGTCACTGTTGTGTATATGAAATAAGTAGGCAGAAAAATCTTTTATAGATTTTTCTGTCATACTTAATTTTTTTAATTATTCAGCTTGTACAAAAAATAAGTATTACTATTCAGGAATAGGAAGAATAATTATAAAAATTTATATATGAAAGGAGTGAAGTTGCAAATGTATACCTGCGGAATTTGTAAAGTCCATGCATGCAGAACCGGCGTGAAAGAAAAGATGCCTAAAAACTGTCCGTGCCTGGAAAAAGATCAGGATGTCATTGACAAAAGTAAAGAATTGTACAAAGATGAGGAAAATGCCATGATAGCTTATCAGTCTGCTTTGA
>NZ_JBFHGC010000453.1:0-2390 GCF_041583315.1 Ilyobacter sp.
GAAGAGGCTGTGGATGAAATTTTAGGACTTCTTAAGAATTATTTTAAGCAGGGAGTCATCTTTGCTGCAGAGGGAGATTATCAGTTGTTGGTAAACAAGAAAAATGAAATAAAAATTATAAAGAATAAGCCTACAAAAGTTCAGGAAAAAGACCTAACTCACAACAGGAAAAAAAATTATGTTATAGAGGAAGGTAAACACTGCGATTTTCTTTACAAACTTGGAGTTATGGATGCTGACGGTAAGGTGTATAAAAATAAATATGATAAATTCAGGCAGATAAATAAATATCTAGAGATTATAGAGGACTCTATAAAAAGTCTGGATATGAAAAAGAAGCTTAAGATAGTTGATTTTGGGTCGGGGAAGGCCTATCTTACCTTTGCCTTGTATTGGTATCTTAAGGAAAAGCTGGGTATAGAGGTTGAGATAACTGGTCTTGATCTAAAGGTAGATGTTATAAACTACTGCAGTAAAGTAGCAGAAGAATTGAATTATGAAAATCTAAGTTTTAAAATAGGGGATATAAAAGGGTTTGAAGACTATAATGATATAGATGTAGTGATAACCCTTCATGCCTGTGACACTGCCACAGATGATGCCCTTATAAAGGCTGTAAACTGGAATACCAAACTTTTGCTGCTAGTGCCTTGCTGCCAGCATGAGCTCTTTAGACAGGTGAGTAATGATAAAATGTCCCCTATACTAAAGCATGGCATTCTCAAAGAGAGGCTGTCCTCTATGATAACTGACTCCATAAGAGGAAATATTTTAGAAGTTTTGGGATATTCTGTAGAAATTTTTGAATTTATAGATACCGAGCATACACCTAAAAATATAGTTATAAGAGCTATAAACAAGAACTCTCCAAGCAAAAAAGCAAAGGATGAGTATTATGAATTTAAAAAGATGTGGAATCTGGATCCTTATTTGGAAAAATCTTTAAAAGATAAAATAGATAAAGTAAAAAGTTAATATAGTCTAAATTAATAATCAAAAATTAAAAATACACCCTCTGGAAATACCAGAGGGTGTATTTTTAATTTGCATATTTAAAAACTCTTAAATTAAAATTTTTATTAGAAATTTCCATTAAAATTATAAATTTTATTTTTTAGGTCTTCCATCAAGTCCAAAATAATATCCTGACAGCTTTGCTTTTCACAGATCATAGATGCTACCTGACCAGCCATGACACTTCCGTTTACTACGTCTCCGTCTTTAACGGCTAGCCTTAAGCTTCCTTTACCCATCTCTTCTAATTTTTCTGCAGAAGCTCCCTCTCTTTCAAGCTGGATTAGATCCTTTGCAAGTTTGTTGTTGATTACTCTTACAGGGTGACCTGTATGGTTTCCTGTTGAAACAGTAGATCTGTCCTTTGCCTTCAAAATAGCATCTTTATAGTTCTCATGGACATTACATTCGTGAGCCACTATAAATCTTGTTCCTACCTGGATACCGCTTGCTCCTAGTGCCAAGGCAGCCATAAACTGTCTCCCGCTTGCGATTCCTCCTGCAGCAATGACAGGTATTGTTACAGCATCTACAACCTGAGGAACAAGTGTCATTGTAGTCAGCTGACCAATGTGTCCTCCGGCTTCTGTACCCTCTGCTATCACAGCATCGGCCCCGATTTTTTCCATTCTTTTTGCCAGAGCAACAGAAGGTATTACAGGCACTACCTTGATACCTGCACCTTTTAATTTTGCCATGTAAGGGGCTGGGTTGCCTGCACCAGTTGTTACTACAGGTACACCTTCCTCTATACAGACTTCTACCTGTGCAGCTACCTCTTCCATCATAAGCATGAGGTTTACTGCAAAAGGCTTATCCGTAATGGATTTTACAATTTTGATCTCTTCTCTCAAGATTTCAGCAGGCATTCCTCCACCGGCTATTATCCCTAGTCCCCCTGCTTTAGATACGTGACCTGCCAGGTGACCATCGGCAATCCATGCCATGGCTCCCTGGAATATCGGGTATTCTATATTGAGAAGTTCACAAACACTATTTTTAGTCATAAATTTCCTCCTAAGGTGAGATATATCAAGTTAGATTATAAACAAATCTTCAAAAAAAGTTAAGAAAAATTTAGAAAACTTCTTTAAATTTTTTCATTATATCCTCTACAGAAAGAATTTCTTCTATTTTCCAAGCATCTTTTCCGGCAAAGAAGATGCCTTCCTCATAGTCTCCCTCATGACCTTTTACAAGTCTTTCGTTTACACAAAAAGTCATAGTACACTTTTTCAGGCAACCGGTACAGCTTTTAGGTCTTTCTGTTTTTTTATTAAGTACTTTTTCCACATAGGGAGAAATTATAGCATTGGCAGGAAGACCGGCAGAACTCATTATCTCTACAATATCTCCCTCTTTTGAGTTTATATACA
>NZ_JBFHGC010000454.1:0-2384 GCF_041583315.1 Ilyobacter sp.
ACATATTTGAATATTCAAAACTTTGAAAATAATCCCCGTAAAAAAGCTATCTCATCCTACACAGGAACAGCATTCAAGAAGATAAAAGAGGAAAATTATTCTCAAGAGGAATCTGATTTCTTAAAAAACCATCTGATAATTCTGTCGGCGTTCTACGGAATCGTTTCACCCTTTGATTCTATTTCTCCCTATAGACTCGACGCTACCACCAGAGTTTTTGAGGATATCTCTCTTTACAGTTTTTGGAAGGAGTTTATCACAGACGAGCTAAATCGTATCTTTGAAAATAACGGCGAAAATTTTTTGATAGACCTGGCTTCTTCGGAATTTATAAAGATGATAGATAAAAAAAAGTTTAAGTATACTATTATCAGTGTGGATTTCAAAGAGTATAAGAATGGAAAATATACCTCTGTAAGCACTTATTCAAAGAAAGCGAGGGGAATGATGATAGATTATCTCGTGAGAAAAAAGTCAGAATCTCCAGAAGACATTAAATCATTTGACCTCCAGGGTTATTCATTTAATCCGGAGTTGTCTACAGAAAGCAGATATGTGTTTACCAGATAATTTTTTTAATATGTTTAAACCTTGAGAAGCATAATTACCCAGATAAAATAATACTTAAAGAAAGAGGAAAAAATGAAAAAATTATTGTTTTTATTTCTAAGCATGTACACATTCATATTTGCTATCACAGACTTTCCATCTATCAATTGGAAGGACAAGGAATTTGATATTTTGATGTCCTTTCCGGGTATAGAGGAGGACCTCAGTTATCTTCAGGATACAAAGATTCTCTCCCAAGAAAACCCAAAAGACAAGATAAGCTCTTATAAGTTTTATTTGAAAAACGGGTCCCTTTATAAAGTAGAGGTCGTATTTGACTCTTCAAGAGTTGAAAAAAATGATATCAAAAATATCTACGAAACTCTGGAAAAAAATATGGGAACCCCAGTATCAAAAGATCCTATTAATATTAATTTGGGAGATATGAACCTTCGTGGAAACTCCATAACTTTCTTTCCAGATAGTGAAACCACTGTTTTTTTCAAAGGTATGGACACAATAGACAAAGATAATAATATGATTAATTCACAGTTGAGCCTGGAATACTGGGATAACAGAATGCTGAATATGGCCCAATAGTAAGATAAAAATATTAAACTTTAACAATATAAAAAGCAAAAGAAAAAAGAGTGCTAAGCACTCTTTTTATTATTGACGTTATACACAATAAGCGAAGTAAATACAAGGATCATGCCCAGTATGCTTACAAAATTTGGACTTTCTTCCGGAAGAATCGTCCAGCTGATCACAGCCCCTAAAACAGGTATTATAAATTTCAGCATATTCAGTTCCGAAACTTTCATATTCTCTATCTGTATAGCCATAAACCAGAGTGAGAATGCTGCAGCAGAAACAAAGGCAAGCCATAAGAGACTTAAATAAAACTCCTTAGGAAGATTAAAAAATCTGATACTATAGCTCCTTTCAAAAATCCTACCCATTATAAGGAGCATAGTCCCTCCCCACAGCATCTGATTAGATGTAAGGAATCTTCCGTCAATGCCTCCCTTTATTTGGGCAACCTTTATATTGGCATAACTGGAAAGAGTGGAATTTATCAAAAGCATAAATATCCCCATCATCTCTTTTCTGCCTACAGGAGTTATGGGCTTAGTATTAAAAATTATAACCCCTACACCCATTATTCCTAAAAGTATGCTCATAAACTTCATCCTGTCCATTTTGTCGTTATCTAAAATAAAGTGAGTCATCACAGCAGTTATAAGAGGACCTGTACCTATTATTATGGCTGCAGTGGCTCCGCTTACATATTTCATTGCCGTGTAGTAGAAGGCATAGCCTATTCCCACATTGAGAAGGGCTACATAGGTTATTACTCTTCTGTGAGTTGCCAAAAGGGTAAAGACATTTTTTCTCCAGCAAAAGGGAATAAGGATAACACCGGCAAGGGTAAATCTCATCCCTGCAAAGGTGAGAGGAGCAGGCACATATTTAAATCCTATCTTGACCCATGCAAAAGCACTAGACCACAGAAAACATGCCATAATACCCATAATAATACCATGATGTTTCTTCAGAGTCACAAAATATCACCAGCCCTTTTTTTAATTTGTCTCTCATTCTACACCAAGTTTATATCAAAAGATATATTTTCCAAAAAATAAAAAAAAGAACCTAAATGGTTCAAATAATGGCGGGAGTGACGAGACTCGAACTCGCGACCCCCGGCGTGACAGGCCGGTGCTCTAACCAACTGAGCTACACCCCCATTAGGTATGTATAAATATGGTGGTCGCAACAGGACTTGAACCTGTGACCCCCTGCTTGTAAGGCAGGTGCTCTCCCAACTGAGC
>NZ_JBFHGC010000455.1:0-2370 GCF_041583315.1 Ilyobacter sp.
AATGGCCAATTCTATTTGTTAAATATTACAGTCAAAAGCTCGTCACACAGAATACAGTAGGGCTAACATTAAAAAATATAGTCCTTCCAAACTCTCGTTTAAGATGATTCCAGCCACTATTTATGATTACTTTATTTATAATTACAGAGTTAGGTGCTTGATTAAGTAAGTTTACTATACAAACTGATTAATTTATACTATATGGTTGTATCTTGATATCAAACTGTTGTATAATAACTCCAAACAAAAAATATATACAAAAGGAGAGTAAGATTTATGAAAAAAGTATTATTGGTTTTATTGGTCGTTTTATCGCTTTCAGTGAGTGTTTTTGGAAAGGATAATAAAAAAATTGTCCTGGCAACAACAACTAGTGTGAGAGACTCTGGTCTGATGGACTATCTGCTTCCAATGTTTAAAGAAGATACGGGGTATAGTGTGGATATGATAGCAGTAGGAACTGGAAAAGCCCTGCAGATGGGAAGAGACGGAGAAGCAGATGTTCTATTAGTTCATGCCAAAGCATCAGAGCTTGAGTTTATGTCCGCCGGTCACGGTATAGACAGAAAGGAACTTTTTCATAACTATTTTGTGATTGTAGGACCTAAAAATGGTATAGAAACCAAGTCAGTAAAAAATGCTCTAACTAAAATAAATAAAGATCATCTTAAATTTGCTTCAAGAGGAGACAACTCAGGAACAAATAAAAAAGAACTACAATTATGGAGTGAAAATAACATAGCTCCAAAAGGAGAATGGTATATTGTATCTGGAAGCGGTATGGCGGCCACTCTCAGAGTAGCTGATGAGATGGGCGCTTATACTCTTACTGATATCGCTACTTATTTAAACCTTAAAGATACTTTAGATTTAGAGATAAAGGTAGGAGAAGATTCTAGTCTTCTGAATCAGTATTCTGTAATAACAATAGATCCTTCAAAAAATAACTATATAAATGGAGATGGAGCTAATGCCTTTATGAACTGGATCGCTTCAGACAGAGTAGAAAAAAAAGTAGGAGAATTTGGTAAAGATAGATTCGGTATGTCATTATTTGTCCCTGATAAAAAATAAGCTGATACACAATATATAGTTGAAAATTTTTATAGAACTTTAAATTTTTAATAGTATTTGGGTGTTTCCAAAATTACGTGTAAATTATATCCCCAACAACTACTCTCATGAAAACCAATGTCTCTATTTCACTCGTAGTAGATATCGGTACTTAAAAGATAAAGGGAGAAAAGTTTTTTTAGATTACTTTTCTCCCTTATGGGAGTCTTTTCAGACAGTCCAAATACAGAATTTATAACAAATAAGAACTGGATCAAACTCAGATTACACAAAGGCTGTGTGGTTGAGGCAGTACTTACAAGTGTAAACAGTCTGGTAAAACCAGGATACAAGATTAAAAATAATAGATTAAAAAAAATCCAGAGTAAATGACAAGTAAAGTCATACTCTGGATTTTTTTAAAACTATTTCCTGATAAGTTTTTCAAACTTCTTTTTGAACTGCAGAGGAGTCAAAGAATATTTTTTTTTAAAGTGAGATGAAAACTTGCTCCCACTGGAAAAATTAAATTTAAATGCAATATCTGTCACAGAAAGATCTGTATCCAGAAGAAGATTGGAAGCATTTTCAAGTTTTTTATTGATAATGTATTTTGAAGGGGACACCTCAAAATTATCACTAAACAGAGATGCCAGGTTATTTTTATTGAGACCGAACTCACGTTTAATCTGGGCCACGCTGATATTGTTGTCTATATTATGATCGATGTATGCCATAATTTTTTTCAAGTCATTATCTATAATTCTGGTAAAATTTAGTCTATGCTCCTCTCCTAAAAGGCTTAGAACAACATCTGTTATAAAATTCAGCAGGATTACTCTTGAATTCTTGTATGAGACTAGGTTATCTAATTTTGAAATAATTGAAGAATCAAGTCTCCACTGAATTTTCTTAAGTATGTACTCGGGAAATTCAATCTGAAAATCCTTGAAAAATTTATCTTTTATATGAAGAGTTACGTAGTTGATATTTTGAGTCAAAACCTTGTAGCCTCCCAGAGAAATACCTTTAGACACAAGAGCTTCTTTTTCATTTAAAAAAACAGCATCTTTTTCAAAACCTATCTGTCCGGTTTCACAAAACCTTATTATAAGTCCGTCCCTTAAAAAAAATGACGGATTAAGATCTGAAAAGAAATTTTTCCTGATGATAATCACATCGGAGTAATCGTCTGAATATATCCTGTAAAAATCTTTTTCAGAGGGAAGACTTTCCAACTTGTCTCTAAACCTCTGTTCGTTGAAGCTGAAAACTTCCTCTAGAGTTCTGGAATTTCTCCTCAAAAAATCTATGAGG
>NZ_JBFHGC010000456.1:0-2370 GCF_041583315.1 Ilyobacter sp.
ACAGTCTGTACAATGAAGATTCGTTACTACATATTCTTTTTTGGCGTTCAAAAAACATAATCCTTCTTAACATGTGAATAGTTATTCACATGTCCATTATATATTTCTCTTTCTGATTTGTCAAGAATAACCTAAGCTTTTTACAATTTTTTTCTCATTTATAAAATAAACATCTCATTTTATCACTATGTTTGCATTCAGGTAGTTTAAAAAATAGGTTCTGTTAACGATAAAAAAATTATATCCAATATTTGCACAGTTGTTTTACTCGACGGCTTCCGTGGTTATAAAGAGAGAAAAATTTTAATGATTTGATTTTAAAAATAACTAAAAAAGGGAGCATTGTAAAATTGAAAGCTAATTTATATGACAAACTAATGAGTATTCTGGAGAATATTAAATTGAATGTGGAAAGAAAAGATCTTCTTAGGGGTATACATGGAAAAATTATAAAATTAGGCTCTGGAACAGGAGCTAACTTCAAGTTTTATGGGAACTGTGAAGTCATAGCTGTAAAATCTTGTGAAGTTTTAAGTACAGAATCTTAAAAAAAGATTGGTGATAAAACCATTAAAATAATTTCTGCTTCAGCTGAGGAGTTGCCCTTTGATGATCATACTTTTGATTGTGTTGTGATTATACTCGCACTATGTACCATACCAAATCCTGATAAGTCCTTAAAGGAAGTTAGAAGAATTTGTAAATTTGAAAGAGTAATAGAAATTTATGAGTCTATCCTAAAATTTGTGTAAACCTTCAGAAATAATGTAGAATCATATTACATTTTTTCTGGAGGTTTTTTGTATGAAAAGAAATCGTAAAAATTTATCCCCTGAAGACAGAAAGAGAAAAGAATTAGTCAGGGAGCTGCTCAAATTAAATCCTATTAAAGATGGAAATGATCTTAATTCTTTGATCAAAGAGATGGTTGGAGAGGTTCTTGAAGTCGCCTTAGAGGGAGAACTTGAAAGTGAACTAGGCTATGGTAAATACGACTACCAGAATAAAGAAACTGATAATTCACGTAATGGTTACTCAAGCAAAACGCTTAAAAGTAATTATGGAAATATTAATATCGAGGTACCGCGTGACCGTGAGGGAACCTTTGAACCTCAGATAGTCAAAAAAAGATAATCTTCCATAGACCGGGATCTTGAAGACAAGATAATTTCCATGTATGCCAAAGGAATGACTACCAGTGATATCGAAGATCATATTTCTGATTTGTATGGTCTTGAAGTCTCTGACAGTACAGTGAGCAGAATAACTGATAAGATACTTCCTATCGCCAGGGAATGGCAGAATCGTCCCCTTGAGAGTATATATGCAGTGGTTTTTATGGATGCAATTCACTATCACGTTAGAAGTGAAGGACAGATCACTAAGAAAGAAGTCTATATAGCCATAGGAATTAATCTTGACGGAATCAAAGAAGTTCTGGGAATGTGGGTAGGTGAAATTGAGAGTGCTAAGTTCTGGCTGACCAAGATGAATGAATTAAAAAATCGAGGCGTAGAAGATATCTTAATCGCCTGCGTTGATGGACTTACAGGTTTTTCCAGCGCCATCGCTTCAGCTTTTCCTAAAGCATAAATACAACAATGTATCATCCACCAGATCAGAAATACAACGAGATATGTCTCCTACAAGGATATTAAGTCTCTAATGGTTGATTTGAAGAAAGTTTATCGAGCTCATAGTGAAGAGGCAGCCCTTCTTGAATTGGATAGTTTTGAAGAAAAATGGAAGAAGAAATACCCCAAGATTGCAGTATCGTGGAGATCTAACTGGTCTAATCTGGCGACCTATTTTAAATATCCTCAGGAGATCAGGACGCTGATTTATACCACTAACTCCATAGAAGCTTTTAACAGACAGCTTAAAAAGGTAACTAAAAGCAGGTCTGTATTCCCTACAGATGACAGCCTTTTAAAGCTTCTCTATCTGGCAATGATAGATATTACAAAGAAATGGACAGGGCGCAGGAGAGAATGGGGTGTCATCCACTCGCAGCTGGAAATATATTTTGCGGACAGACTTCCAAAATAGATCCCACATTAAAGTTATACTCACTGGAAAGAGGCTGCACACAGGCTCTTTCCTTGACATATTCTCATTTAAACATTAAGCTAAAAAAGAAGGAGTAATAGCCATTTATAGCCATTACTCCTCAATATCAATTGAATTCTACATTATAAAATTGATAGTTTACACAAAACTTGAAACAGACTCAAATTTATAGCTGTTACTCCACGATATCTGGAATTCCAGCAGCTTTTATTATTTCACAATTAAATATCCACCCATTTTCTTATGCCCGCTTCCACACGGAACTGAACACCGGAATTCATAAACACCACTTCTTTCCGG
>NZ_JBFHGC010000457.1:0-2363 GCF_041583315.1 Ilyobacter sp.
ATAGAGGTCATAAATAAGGGTGTTCCAGGAGAGACAGCCTCCCAGGCCAGAGAGAGATTTGAAATAGATGTTCTGAGTCTTGATCCTGATATAGTCATATTAGAACTAGGGGCCAACGATTATCTCAGAGGAGTACCCAGTGAAAGAACAAAAGAGGACTTGAAGTATATGGTAGAAAAGCTCTCAGCAAGGGGAACAATAGTCTTTGTTGCAAAATTTTTCCCTAAAAAATCCATTGTATCTTTTATAAAATCAAAGGATAAAAAAAGTTATGATGAAATGTACAAAGAACTCTCTTCTGAAAAGAATGTTTTTCTCATTGAAGATATATGGGGGGAAGCCTGGGGAAGGCCGAAATATATGAGTGATACAGTCCACCCCAATGAAAAAGGATATGAAATAATGGCAGAAAAATATTTTGAAGCTGTCAAAGTTCTCTTTGAATACAATAATCTTGTAAAATAAAAATCAGCCAGATATCCCGGCTGATTTTTATTTTGAAAAGACTCTATTTTTTCTTGAAGAGATGTATCAAGTGCTTCTTTCCCAGACCGGAAAGCATGGGAATCTTATATAGAGAATCCATCAGTTTATGATGTTTTTTCTCTTCCATGTTTAAAAATCTGTAGAAAGAAAGAATCTCTCTGTTTATGTGGGCATCACTTCCAAAGGTGGCATTCAGATCATATCTTTTTCTCAGATCCTTGGCAGTGAGATTCCTTTTTTTTGAAAGGGAATGGTTATATGTTTCCAGAGAGTCTACTCTTGTCAGAACCTCAGAAAGATAATCTTTATTTTTAAGGTAATTTTTCTGAGCTATTCCGTTTATGTGAGGTATGGAAATATGACAGCCTCTTCCTTCTAAAATATCCAGGAAATAAAAAACGTTCTTTGTGGTTCTGGCCATTCTATAGGGGTGCTTGTTCCCCTCTACCTCTCTTACATAAAACTCCTCAAGGTCCTCAAAATTTTTGAAGTATACTAAAAGTTCAAATCCGTCCTCGCATCCTAGCTCTATACCAGGTACCACACTTACGCCCAGTTCTGCTATTTTTACAGAACCTCTGATCTCATTGTGGTCTGTTATGGATATGAGATGTTTTTTTTCATTTAAGAAATCTATAAAAAATTTTGGGGTATTGTATCCGTCTGAAGCACATGTATGAAGGTGCAAGTCGAGGTACATAGTGTCGTCTTTTGGCTCGAAATCATAGAATTCGTAAAAATAATCTGATAATTTATCAAATTCAATCATTAAAATTACCCCCTTAGAGAATTGGAGAAAATAGTCTGCTTATGGATTCCTTGAATTTTACCAATAATTTTCTGTTATGGTAAATTTCTCTTGTTATAGACGAACTTTCTGCCAGGTCCTCTATAAATGCTGTCTTTAATTTTTTTACTGTTTCAGAATCATATATAAAAGCATTTATTTCAAAGTTTTGATAAAAACTCCTGTAATCAAAATTTGAGCTCCCCACAGTTGCTACCTCATCATCGACGATGACCACTTTACTGTGTATAAATCCATTTTTATAGGAATAAAACTTCACTCCGGTACTGATCATCTCCCCTACATAAGAGTGGGTTGCCCAGTACACCATGAGGTGGTCAGGCTTATCCGGAATCATGATTTTTATATTTACCCCAGAGAGAGAAGCTGTTTTCAAGGCCTCAAAAATAATATCATCTGGGATGAAGTAAGGAGTCTGAATATAAATATATTTTTTTGCTTTTGTTATCATGTGGATAATGGCATCTCTTATCAAACGAAATTCATAATCTGGTGCACTGCCAACAATCTGTACAGAACAGTTTCCAGAATGATATTTTTCAGGAAAGTATTTTTTTTCATTATATCTGCTCCTGAATTTTGTACCGAAACTTAAAAATTTTTGATTTTTGATGAAATCCCAGGATGAAAAAAACTCTTTCTGAAGTTCATTTAAAACCTCACCACTCATTTTTATATGTGTATCCCTCCAGTTTCCCAGGGGGCCTTTACCCAGATATTCATCTCCGATATTAAATCCCCCTATATATCCAAATTTTGCATCAATGATACAGATTTTCCTGTGAGTTCTGTAGTTGGCTCTCAGGTTTATAAAGGGCAAATATGAAGGGAAGAATACCTGAACATCTATTTTTGAATTTCTGAGGTCTCTGATTTTTTTTAACGGAAGTTTTCTGCATCCTACACCGTCTAATATTAGTTTCACTTCTACACCGGATTTTGCCTTTTCCTTTAAAATAGAAAAGAATTCTTTTCCCAACTGGTCGTTGTCAAAGATGAAATATTCCATGTGAATATAAGAATCTGCATTTTTTATCTCGCTTTTCATATCATGAAAAAGCTCTTTTCC
>NZ_JBFHGC010000458.1:0-2362 GCF_041583315.1 Ilyobacter sp.
CCAAACATTACCTTCAGTTCATTCTGATTAAGTTTTTCTATAACCATGTCAAAAAATGAAAAGTCATATTTCCCCTCTTCTTTTTCCATTAGATGCCAGGCAAATTCACCGATTCTTACGATGTTTACCCCCATCTCTTTCATCCTTTTCAGGTCGCTGTCTATAAGATCTATATCCCAGTGTTCAGGATAGTAATCTACACCAAAATACATAATAACCTCCAATTTCATAGTGATAGCAAGATCATTTTTATCATGTTTTATTTACAGGTCCGGATAAATAACTAAAAGTAAAGATACCCCTAAAAAGTGTCAAAACATAACTTTAAAAAGAATTTTTTTAGGGAATTTAAATCTTAATTTTTAACTATTCACGACATCCACAAACTTGAGAAATCCCAGCTTTCCTTCTTCATTTCTTTTGTATACTCCCGCATCTTCTAAAACCTTAGAAAATACCAGGGCAACCTCTTTTTTCAGGAGTTCATTTACATTGTTCCTATCCAGCTCTGAATATTTTTCTTTTATACTTTTTGCCCAGTGGAGATGTTTTATCATCTCTGGATCTTTTTCTATCTCCTCTGCATAGTTATCTTTGATCATGGCTTCTCCCAGCGTCTTAAGTTCCTCTTTTAATCTTCCAGGAAGAACTGCCAGTCCCATTACCTCTATAAGTCCTATATTTTCCTTTTTGATGTTATGCACTTCACTGTGTGGGTGGAATATCCCCAGAGGATGCTCCTCGCTTGTCCTGTTGTTTCTCAAAACAAGGTCCAGCTCAAAGTATTCTCCTCTTCTTCTGGCTATTGGAGTTATTGTATTATGCGGCTCCTCTGTCTCTGCAAATATACCAAGATCCTCATCTGTATAACCTCTCCATTTTTCCAGAATTTCCTCTCCGAGAAGTGACAGCTCCCCCATGTCCTTTGACTTTATCCTCAAAACCGACATAGGCCATTTCACTATCCCTGCCTCCACACCTGGATACTTTGGAAAACTTATCTCATTTTCTATAGGTGCCTTTGCCATGGCAAATTCATAATTTCCACCTTGGAAATGATCATGAGTCAGTATCGATCCTCCCACTATTGGAAGATCAGCATTAGAACCTATGAAATAATGTGGGAACTTTTCTGTAAACTCAAGAAGTGCATCAAAACTTTTTTTAGATATTTTCATAGGAACATGCTCCCCTGAAAATATTATACTGTGCTCGTTATAATAAACATAAGGAGAGTACTGAAGATACCACTGCTCATTTCTGAGTTCCAGAGGAATTATTCTGTGAGTCTGTCTTGCAGGATGATTTATCCTTCCTGCATAGCCTGCATTTTCCTTGCAGAGAAGGCACTTAGGGTACGAACTCTGTTTCATGTTTCTCGCTGCGGCTATTGCCTTTGGATCTTTTTCCGGTTTGGATAGATTTATTGTTATCTCCAGATCTCCATATTCTGTATATGCATACCAGTGAAGATTTTTAGCCACACTTTCCGTTCTTATATAGTTTGAAGCCTTGGACATTTTATAATAATAGTCCGTAGAAGCTTTTATTCCTTCTTTTTCAGCCAGGCTGTAAAATCTTTCTACAACTTCAGATTGTCTCGGCATGAGGCAGGCCATTATTTTGGTATCCAGCAGTTCTCTGTAGGTAACCGTATTTTCTTCAAGGACACCCTTTTCAAAGGCCCAGTCCAGTATCTTTTCCAAAATTTCAGTGGGGGTGTCCAGCTCCTCATCCTTTATTATGACAGCTTCAAACTCGCTTAGCCCCAGGACATCCAAGATGGCATTTCTCACTACAAGAATATCCCATTTCCCCAAAAGGCCCTTCTTCAGACCGTAGTTCACAAGTCTTTCTATCTGAACATTTATATTCATAACCAGTTCCTCCGACCCCTTAATTTTTATATCCCTGTGGATTATTTTTATGCCAGTTCCAGGCAGAAGCTATTATTTTTTCCATACTGTCGTGCTGAGGTTTCCATCCCAGTTCTTTCATGGCTTTTTCCGAGCTGGCCACTAGCTTGGCAGGATCTCCTGCTCTTCTAGGAGCAACTTCTGCAGGAATAGGATGTCCTGTCACCTTTCTGCTTGTTTCTATTACCTCTTTTACAGTGAATCCGTTTCCGTTTCCGAGATTGTAAGTGCTGCTTTCTCCACCCTTTCTCAGCTTTTCTATAGCCAGGATATGAGCATCTACAAGGTCCATTACATGAATATAATCTCTTATACATGTACCGTCATGAGTATCATAGTCTTCTCCATACATGAATATCTTTTCTCTTTTTCCCAGAGCCACTTGGAGTACCAACGGGATTAAATGGGTTTCCGGACTGTGGTCTTCCCCTATACATCCAGATTCA
>NZ_JBFHGC010000459.1:0-2361 GCF_041583315.1 Ilyobacter sp.
AATTTCCCAAGCCCAAGCTTTTCTGCCGCAGCAATAATAATGAAAATTACAATCAGATAATAGATGGCCTTTACAATGATATTAAAGAACACCTGCGACTGTTCTTTCTTATCCTCAGAGATTTTTCCCTGTATAAATTTGGACTTGCTAATAAGAGTCCCTATTTTTTTAGCGATAAACGAAGCGATCATGAGACCTACGACAACTATCAGAATTACTCCGACAATTGTGAGAAGCTGACTAGATAAAGTAAACTGAAACATACTTTTAAAATCAGACATGATATTTCCTCCTTTTTAAATTTGTAGTATCACAATAAATATATTCTGCAGGAGGGAGAATTCCTCTAAAAAAAATGTTTTTTATACTTGAATTGTATAATTAATTGCAACAAAAAACAAAATCAAGCATCTCTTTAAAGTGCATTTTTTAATAGGGTAATTAAAAATAAAAAAAAGACAGGCAATATAAATATAACCTGTCCGATCTTTTTATTTATTTACTAGAAGTGAACGTGACCGTGCTCTAGTTCCTCTTCTGTTGCTTCTCTTACCTCAGTTACTTTTAGGTCAAATGTAAGATTTTTACCTGCAAAAGGGTGGTTTCCGTCTACTAAAACAACGTCATCTTCGATTGATTTTATTACGAATTCCATAAGTCCGTCATCTGTATCAGCTTGGAAATCCAGACCTTCATAGATATCTTCAAATTCTGAAAAATCTTCTTTTGACATTTCAGAGATGAGCTCTTCGTCATACTCGCCGTATCCCTCTTCAGGAGAAACAATTATTTTTGATTGGAATCCTACAGTTTTACCTTCTAAAATTTCCTCTATTTTTGGAATGAAATCTCCAAAACCCTGGATATATGCAAAAGGCCCAACTTCTTTTGTATCTTCTAAAATATTTCCGTCTTCGTCAGTAAGGATAAAGTCTAAAACTACAACTTTGCTCTCTTCTATTTTCATTAAAACACCTCGCTCTAAAATAATACTCCAAAAGGAGCTTAATTAATGATAACATATAGATGGCAGATTTTCACTATAAATTTAAAGGAATTTTGATTTTTATTCATATCTATTATATTAACTAGAATTATAGAGGGGGACTCACTATGACAGCAGCATTTTTTGATATCGATGGTACCATTTACAGAAATTCTCTCCTTATTGAGCATTTTAAGAAACTCATAAAATATGAACTCTTGAATATTCAGATGTATGAGGACAGAGTAAAAAACAGCTTCAGACAGTGGGATGAAAGAACCGGAGATTACGATAAGTATCTCATGGGACTTGCAGACACCTATGTAGAGGCTATAAAGGGAATATCACTGAAATATAATGACTTTGTATCAGACCAGGTGATGGATCTGAAGGGGAACAGGGTGTATACCTACACAAGAAACATGATCAAATTTCATAAAGAAAAAGGACATAAGGTGATATTCATATCGGGAAGTCCGGATTTTCTGGTGTCCAGAATGGCAGAGAAGTGGAAGGCTGATGATTACTGCGGAACAAAATATTATTCAGAAGACGGAAAATTTTCCGGAGAGATATCTCCCATGTGGGATGCTGAAAACAAGACAAAGGCCATAGAGTATTTTAAGGAGAAATACAACCTGAACCTAGATGAGTGCTTTGCCTACGGAGATACAAAGGGTGATCTGAGTATGCTGAAAATAGTAGGAAATCCAAGGGCTGTAAATCCTTCTAAAGAACTTTTTAAAGAGATCAAATCTGATAAGAGTCTCAAGGAGAAAACCGAGATAATTATCGAAAGAAAAGATATAGTATACAGATTATCAGCAGATGTAGAGATACTCTAAGTCCGGTTTATTCCGGACTTTTTTTCACTTAAAATTTAAAAATGTTATTTTATTGACTCATAATAGGGCATGGGGGTATAATGATTTGAGAGCTGAAAATGAAAAAACCGGAGGAGATAATCATGAAAAAAATAAAAATAGAGGGTATGATGTGCGGACACTGTGTAAAAGCTGTGACTGAAGTACTAAATAGTATAGAGGGAACCAGCAGTGTAGAAGTAGTGCTGGAAAATAAAGAAGCTATGGTAAAGGGGACGGCATCTTCTGAAGAGCTTAAATCAGCCATAGAAAAAGAAGGCTACACAGTGGTATCTATAGAGGATATAGAAGAAAACTGTAGTAAAGAAAATAAAGAGGAAAAAAAAGGTGGAGTTTTTTCAAAACTTTTTAAAAAAAAATAGGTGAATCGACAAAAAAGTTTTGGAGATAAAAAATTCCACTGCTGCAGTGTTAAAAAAAATTAAGAAGCTTGTTTTTTAATTTAAAGAGGTGTTTTTTATGCAAAAAGAAGGGATAGTCTTAAAAATAGAG
>NZ_JBFHGC010000460.1:0-2343 GCF_041583315.1 Ilyobacter sp.
AATGCCACTTAAAGATTAGAATATTTAAATACTTTTTAAAATCTTTAAAATCTTGTGCCTATTCGTAGGACGAGCGTTAAGAAATCTAATCAATTTTACGTAAAGAAAATACAATGTTTGAGCGAAGCGAGTTTTGTATTTTTAGTAAAATTTATTAGATTTTAGCTTGGACAAGACAATGCTTGATTTTTGGTTACTTTTCATCAAGGAAAAGTAACGGAACTTTGGATGAAGTCAGTAATTTATCCACAAATAGCAAAAATTAGTTTAATTATGATATAATATAAATAGTTTATAAAAAATATATCATTAATTTTTAGGAGGTTAAAATATGAAATACCTCATAGATTTACACACCCACACAAATGTAAATCCTCATGCATACAGCACTCTTGGAGAAAATGTACAGGAAGCCAAGAAAAAAGGTCTAAAAGTAATCGCAATAACAAATCACGGCCCGGCTCTTCCTGACTCTCCTCACTGGTGGTCCCTAAGAAACTTAAGAGCTCTCCCTGATGAGATTGAGGGTGTAAGAGTATTAAAAGGGGTCGAAGCTAATGTAATAGATGAAGACGGAAGTATCGACCTAAATCAGTATATTTATGAGATAATGGATATCATTCTTGTGGGATTTCATCCAGTAGCTGGATACCCTGACGGAAAAGATAAAGAAAAGAATACCCGGACTATGATCAACGTTATAAAAAATCAGATAGTAGATATAATAGCACATCCGGGCAATCCAAAATTCCCCATAGATTATGAAGAGGTAATAAAAACAGCCAAGGAATATAATGTGGCTATAGAACTAAACAACTCTTCTTTTAAAGGTTCTAGAGAAGGATCTGAGGAAAACTGTAAGTCCATAATGTCCATTGCCAAAAAATATGGATGCTATTTATCCCTGGGAAGTGATGCTCATTTTTCCCATTCTATAGGGGATCTTGATATAGTAAGTGAACTTCTTGAAGAAATTTCCTATCCTAAAGAACTAATTTTAAATTCAGATGTGGAAATTTTAAACTCCTTTTTAAATTTGAGGAGAAAATTGAAACCAAAAGAAATACCAGATAATATCTAAGTTTTATGATGGTTTACGTTGGATTATATGAGCTTATCCTCCCATAAAACCATTTACTTTTTAGCTTATTTATGATATAAGTTAATGTGATTAATTACGTGTGTTATTTAAGGAGGAATTCATAATGTCTATTAAAATAGGTAATCTTCAGGTAGAACTTCCTATTATTCAGGGAGGTATGGCTATCAGAGCTTCAATGGCAAGACTTGCAGCAGCTGTTGCTAATGAAGGTGGGATCGGTCTTATTGCCGGGACAGCCCTTTCTACAGAAGAGTTGAAAGATGAGATAAAAAAAGCCAGAGAACTTATAAAGAAAAAAGGCGGAGCACTAGGTGTAAATATAATGTTCGCCGCAAACAATTTTATAGATCTGGTAAAGGCTTCTATCAATGCCGGGGCAGATCTTATAGTATTCGGAGCAGGCTTCTCAAGAGATGTATTTGAACTCGGAAAAGAATCAGGTGTACCTATCGTGCCTATCGTTTCTTCACTGAAGTTAGCTAAGATATCTGAAAGACTGGGGGCTTCTGCTATTATCGTAGAAGGAGGAAACGCAGGTGGACATCTCGGAACTAACTTAGACTCTTGGGATATAGTGGGAGAAATAGCTGAGAAAATATCTGTACCTGTTTTTGGTGCAGGTGGAGTAATCACTCCTGATGATGCGAGAAGAATGCTAGCCCTTGGAGCCGACGGTATTCAAATGGGTTCTAGATTCATAGCCAGTGACGAATGCGAAGTAAGCGACGAGTTCAAACAGATGTATATAAACTCAAAAGAGGGAGATATTGTAGAGATAATGAGTTCTGCCGGTCTTCCTGCCAATGCTATAATTTCTCCCTATGTGGAAAAAGTACTTAATAAAAAAACAGAAAGACCCAAGAGCTGTACCGGTTGCCTGAAAAAGTGTACTATGACTTTTTGTGTAAACGAAAGACTTGTAAAAGGTCATGAGGGAGATTATGAGGAAGGTATCTTCTTTGCCGGAAAAGATGCTTGGAAAATAGAAGAAATTCTTTCTGTAGAGGATATAATGAAAAAATTTAAAGAAGTTTTCTAAATTTTTCTTAACTTTTTTTAAAGATTTGTTTATAATCTAACTTGATATATCTCACCTTAGGAGGAAATTTATGACTAAAAATACTGTTTGTGAACTTCTCAATATAGAATACCCGATATTCCAGGGGGCCATGGCATGGATTGCTGATGGTAACCTGGCAGGTCACGTATCTAAAGCAGGGGGACTAGGGATAATAGCCGGT
>NZ_JBFHGC010000461.1:0-2332 GCF_041583315.1 Ilyobacter sp.
CCCTCGGCTTCTAGATCTCCAGCTGCATTTATTGTGCCGCTGTTTTTTATATCTATATCAGGATAGGCGTATAGAGGATCTTCCTCCTCTTCTTCGGAATCTGAAGACAAAACAGCTATCTCTGTTTCTTCCGGAGTTATTTCAGCCTCTATAGTTTCTTCATCTTCCAAAAATTCCAGATGTATTCCGTAGGCTGATCCACCTGTGACATCTATCAGATCGTTATTTTCTATCTTAAAGTATGAGTTGCCATCAGCATAAGCTGTTTCATCTGGGAAAAATTCAAATAGTTTATCTGTTCCCGGGATGTATACTCCGCTGCTTGCACCACCCTCTTCTTCATTTGTAACTAATAAATTATTGTTGTTGATAATCTCCAATTCTATTTTTTCTGCCAGAAGATCTCCGTAACTTTCATATGGTCCATTTACCATTACTCCGTATCCAGTGGATGACTCGAGTTTATCAGAGCTTGACCATGATATTGGAGAGTCACTCAGGTATAAATCCACCTGGCCCACATCGGCATATGCTCTTCCGGTTATCATTAAACTCACAATTAAAGCCAGCGTTATTTTAATTTTACCCTTGAGAGACCTTTTGGCTATCCTCTCGATTTTGTTCAGATAATTCCCCTTCATTTTTATCACCCTCACCCTTTATAAAAAAAATAAACAGGTCCAAAAAACCCTATAAAACAAACTCAGTAGCAAGAAATAACCATATCCAATCACCTCTTTATCTGTTTAAGTCTTGATTTTTTCCTTAAATACTGTGATTATTGGCATTTTTTTTCTTGCTCTAATATTCATTTTAAGTTTCTTTTTTTTCTATATTGGAAATTCATATTGTTCAGAAATAAAGGGGTATACACTATATAAAACCTTTATAAAATAGGGTGAACATCCAGATGACATATTCTGATTATTATTAATTAAGTGTTGTTTTATCAGTTAAATATAATTAATATTGAAGGAGAAGCTGGTGTCAGACAGAACAATATAAGTATGAAATACGGAGGATAAAAGTTTTTTATAGCCGCTCACATTATCTTATTTGTCTCAAAGAAAGGGGGATCTCTTATGGAGAATATTATCCTGTATAATTCCAGAGAACTGTTCTATGAACTTGGATATTTTAAAACTACCATTAAAAATATAACTAAAAAATGCGGCATCTCTACAGGAAAATTTTACCAGTATTACCAGTCAAAAGAAGATCTGCTGATGAAAGTAATAAAAAAAGATATGGAAATCTATAAAAAAGAACTGAAAAATCTCATTCCAGAGCACGGAGGAAATAAATTTAAAGCCGATGCATTTGCAGCAGTTCTATTAAATTTTCTGAAAAAAAATCCTTTTTTCTTTAATCTGATCTTTGAATTGGGTGATATAAAAGATAAGCTCTCGCCATCTGTCAAAAAATTAGAACGAAATTTTTGGAACGAAACAAAAAATATTCTCATAGAACTGCTGGACAGCAACGGTAAGATCGACGAAATGAAGAGAGAACTACTGACTTCTCTCTTAGAAAGTGAGCTGAAGATATATATAAGGTATCTCCTCACTGGGAAAAATAAAAGATTTTCCCCTGGTAATCTGAATTTTTTAGACGTAAAGCATGAAACAGCCCATATCTCACCAATGATCTTAAATACATTCAAATCTCTGGATTTACTGTACCCTGACGCAATTACAGACCCCCTTACAGGAGCCTACGTAAACAAATATTTCTTTCAGATTTTAGATGAGGCCAGAAGCACAGGAGTATCTCTCCAGCTTATATTTTTAGACTTTACAGATTTCATCCTGGATAACTGCAAGTCTTTTTTCAGAGACAGCCTCATAAAAGATATCGGAGTACTTTTAAAAACTCATTTCAGAGATACCGATTCCATAGGAAGATTATGCCCCTATAAATTTATGATTTTCTCTCCCATGGGTAATATTCCCTTTGAAATAATCACCTCAAGAGTAAAAAATATTATATCCGACCTGAAAATCAAGTATCCTTTCGTAGAATCAGAAGGGATAACTCAGAAGAACCTTCATATAAGTCCAAAAGATGACATTCTGAAAAAATTCAGCCGGATAAAATCAGTCAGCTGAAAATATTTATTATTTTTTAATCAAAAATTCTGTCTGCGACTCAAAAATATCCAAAAAACAAAAAAATGGAAGATAAGGATTTTATAATCCAGGTCTTCCATTTTTTATTTGAAGTTTTCGATATTAAATTCTGGAGTCAAGAACCCAGCCAGAACCATCCGGTCTGTAAACCTTTATTTTCGGAGTTATATACAGGGAGGAGATTATGTCGATTCTGCAGAAGG
>NZ_JBFHGC010000462.1:0-2328 GCF_041583315.1 Ilyobacter sp.
ACTGATTTTTCTGTGTATTTGTCATTCATAGAAAACCTCCTTTTGAATTTTGTTAGCACTCTGTGTGGATGAGTGCTAAAGTTTATATGTTTAATATATAATTTTTTTTTAAAAAAGTCAAGAAACAGAGTCAAAGTTTTTAAAAAATAGATATTTAAAGAAATTTTTTTCAATTTGAAAAACAAATGAATGGCATATAAATATTCAGTCTAAAAGTTAAAAATCCTTCAATGGAGGCTCTTGTCTCTGGAAATATAAGAATATATTAAAAAAATATAGGAAATTATTATTTAACAGAAAGGAATAGAGAAAAAAACAACGCTTTGAAAAGCTTAAATAAAAAAAGCTGCTGAAATATTTCAGCAGCTAAAAAGTTTACTTGTGGTAGTTTGGAGCTTCTTTTGTGATATTGATATCGTGTGGGTGTGATTCGATTAATCCAGAACCTGTTATTTTTACAAATTTACCGTCTTTCTTTAGGTCTGCTATAGTAGCCGTACCACAGTATCCCATACCTGCTTTCAGTCCCCCTGTCAGCTGGAATATTACGTCTTCTAACTTACCTTTATAAGCAACTCTTCCCTCTATACCTTCAGGAACCAGTTTTTTTGCCTCAGATTCTTTTTGGAAATATCTGTCGCTGGAACCTCTTTTCATTGCAGCAAGAGAACCCATTCCTACATATACCTTGAATTTTCTTCCGTCGAAAATGATCTCTTCACCTGGAGCTTCTTCTGTACCGGCCAAAAGTCCTCCGATCATTACACAGTCAGCACCGGCAGCAATGGCTTTTACTATATCTCCGGAAAGCTTTATTCCGCCATCAGCGATAACTCCTACGCCTCTTTCTTTACAAACTTCATACACATCATTTATAGCAGAGATCTGAGGAACTCCTACACCTGCTACGACTCTGGTAGTACAGATAGAACCAGGTCCTACCCCTACCTTTACAGCACTTGCACCTGCATCAGCAAGGTCCATAGCAGCTTCGGCAGTTACTATGTTTCCTCCGATGATGTCAAGTTCAGGAAAGGCTGCTCTTATCTTTCTTACAGTTTCTATTACACCGTTAGAGTGTCCGTGGGCAGAGTCTACAGTGATTATATCCACACCTGATTTTACAAGTGCAGCCACTCTTTCTAAAGTATCAGCTCCTACACCGACAGCACCTCCGACTCTGAGTCTTCCACGAGAGTCTTTGCATGCATTAGGATACTCTTCTATATTATCGATATCTTTTATTGTGATAAGCCCCATGAGCTTTGAATTTTTATCTACTATTGGAAGTTTTTCTATTCTGTTCTCCAAAAGAATTTCTTTTGCTTCATCAAGGGTAGTACCTACAGAAGCTGTTATAAGATTTTCCTTTGTCATGATAACTTCTACTTTTTCGGTTAGGTCTTTTCTGTATTTTAAGTCTCTGTTTGTGATTATCCCGACTAGAGTTCCGTCGCTTTCCACTACAGGTAGTCCTGAGATTCTGTATTTAGCCATTATGCCGTTTGCATCTGCAAGGGTAGATTCTCTGTTGAGAGTTATAGGGTCTGTGATCATACCACTTTCATTTCTTTTAACCTTGTCTATCTCGGCAGCCTGTTCTTCGATGGGCATGTTTTTGTGGATAAATCCTAATCCCCCTTGTCTTGCCAGGGCGATTGCTAATTTTGCTTCTGTAACGGTATCCATTGCAGCACTTAAAATTGGTACATTTAATTCTATATTTTTTGTGATTTTTGTTTTAAGTGAAACTTCATTTGGTAAGATATCAGATTTTTGTGGTACTAATAGAACGTCGTCAAAAGTTATAGCCTCTTTAATAATTTTTCCATTCAACATGAACTGAATTCCTCCTTAAGATAAATTAAGTTTAATAAAAAGAGCCTAAGTCTACATTCCACCTTGTTAAGTCGGTGAAAGAATAGACTCAGGCCTGAAATTGGCTGGACCGCTTCCACTCATAGAGATTAATTTTAGGTTAATCGTAGATACACTGCACCTTATTAGCAGCTTATATGAGAAAAAAAATAAATTTTGTTGGAATATATTGGAATGATCTTACCATAAAATACAAGTGTTGTCAATAATAGAAAAATAGCCTTTATCTTTTAAAGGGTATTTTTTTTAGGTATAAATTGTGAGTTAATAGGCCGTTATAGATCCTAATCAAATACAATAAAATCACCTCAGCTGTAATTCAATCTCTTCCTGGAGGTTGTTTAGCATAAATAAAATATGCCTGTTTATTCTTCGGTATTTTGACAGGATCTCCATAAAAATATGTTCCGGATATTCTACATTTTCAAGAGGATCTACAAATTCCAGAGC
>NZ_JBFHGC010000463.1:0-2320 GCF_041583315.1 Ilyobacter sp.
CGATACAGAATGTACATTAGTTTAGGTATTATAAAGCTGCAAAACTTAAAGAGGTGATATTCATGACAAAGGAACTAATGCCCCTGCTGGATATAGAAAATATTCTCCCTATTTTAAATAAAATATCTATTTTTGGAGGATTAGATGATAAGCAGCTCTATTTTCTATTTAAAATTTTAAAACAATCCAATTATAAAAAGGGAGAATACATTTTCAAACAGGGAGAACTCCCGTCCCATATTTACATCATACAAAAGGGTCGGGTACGATTTATAGAGGAGGTTGATATGACCGCTTACCAGATTTTTGAATTTGGCGAAGGGAACTGTATAGGGGAAGCCTCCGTTCTTAGTTTACAACCACACGCTGTATCTGCTGTTGCATGTGAAGACAGCGTTATTATTATTCTTTCAAAAGAAGAATTTTTTAAAATTTTTAAAAAAGACAAAAATCTTTTCAGTATTCTCATCTTAAACATAACAAGGGAAATTTGTAGACGTCTTAAAAGCAGCGATGATGTTTTACTCCATTATATAGACAAAAGCAGATGCAGTTAGAAACCTTATCTCTATTCATATGCAAGTTCAGGAGGTGCATATTTATGAACAAATTTCTTTTACTTTTTTCTCTTCTTTTTCTCATTCCAAATTATTTATTCGCCCATTGTGAAGTACCTTGCGGGATTTATGACGACGAATTAAGATTCAAAGAGCTTTATGAAAATACAGCCACCATCGAAAAATCTACAAAAATAATAATTGAAATTTCAAAGGACAAAACTCCGGATTATAACCAGTTGGTTCGTTGGATAAATACCAAAGAAATTCACGCTGAAAAAAATCAGGATATAGTTTCCCAGTATTTTTTGCATCAGAGAATTAAACTAGCAGATAGTCACAGTCCAGAATACAAGGATTACATACGATCTTTAGAGCTTCTCCACCGTATATCTGTATATTCAATGAATACTAAGCAGTCTACAGATCTCAAAAATATAGAACTGTTAAAAGACTCCATTCACGATTTTCAACATCATTATTTAAAAGAAGATAAGTAGCGGATATAATTCCGCTACTTATCTTCTTCATTTATAACATATATTACATTATCAATTACAAAAGAGGCCGGGTATTCTTTTCCGGACAAAACTAAATCTAGTATACATTTTTTATCTTTTTTTAAAATAAACATTTTTTTTCTGCAGGTGTTTATTACATCTAAACCCAGGCTTATTCTGTTATACTTATGTAATTCACTTTCCAAGGAAGGTACAACAGTTCCGGACATATTCAAATTATCAGAAAAAATTGATGCAGTATGCCCATCTTTTCCCATTCCTAAAATTATCAAATCAAAAGAATTTTTATTATCTTCTATAAAATCTTCCACCTCTTTTTCATATTCTATTCGACTAGTTTCCAGACTTTCCATATATTTTACGGTTCTTACATTTTCAGTTGGTATATCTATCTTACTCAAAAGATTTTCCCACAAAAGTTTATAGTTGCTGTCTTTATGATCCGGTGGCAGATATCTCTCATCCACCATGAAAACATCCACATTTCCCCAGTTTATTTTCATCTTTACCAAACGTTTAAAAAGTTCTTTTGGAGTATCTCCTCCTGAAAAAGCCACGGAAAAACATCCTTTTTCTTTTATCGAATTTTTATATTCCTCCAGAAATATTTCAGAAGCTTTATCAAAAAGTTCCATCTCACTCTTGGTTTTTATCACCATCTAAGACCACCTCTTCATGAAACTCACAGGTATTTCCAAATCTCCAGCATCTTCCGTCTCTCTCTAAAAGAACTTCTGATTTCTCGGGTCCCCATGACCCGGAGAAATAATTTGGAAGTTCTCCCTGATAGTTGTGTTCAAAATATTCATTTATAGAATCCACAACTTCCCACATAGCCTCTATACTGTCCTGTCTTGCAAACAAGGTCAGATCGCCTTTTACACAGTCTAAAAAGAGCCTCTCATAGGCGTCTAGCGATACAATATGAGCCAAGTCCTTATAGTTAAAGTCCATCTCCACCGGATGAGGAAAATTTTCACTGCCTGGATATTTTAAGTTTAATCTGACAGATATCTTTTCTTCAGGCTGTATAGATATTAAAATTCCGTTTGGGACTATCTTATTATACTTATCCCCGAAAAGTTTTAAAGGAGGCTGTTTGAACTGCAGATATATCTCCGTAACTCTTTTTCTCAACCTTTTTCCTGCCCTTATGTAGAAAGGTACATCTGCCCACCTCCAGTTATCTATATAAAACTTTCCTGCAATATAAGTTGCCATCTTGGATTCTTTCCCGACATC
>NZ_JBFHGC010000464.1:0-2320 GCF_041583315.1 Ilyobacter sp.
AAACCAGCATCCTCATCCTTACCATCTATTGCATAATCATAAGGATAAATTCTACCATGTATATCTGAAGTTGCTGCAACTCTGATAGTTTGTTCCTCTACCTTTTTTTCACCTTTTACAATAACTTCGTGGGTTACCACCCTCTCGGTGATCTCCATTTTTACAGGCTCTTTTTTTTCCACTGACACATCATTTGAATTACAAGCCATGAAAACTGCTGTAATCAGTGTTGCAATTAAAAACTTTTTCATCTTTCCCTCCTTATTTTCTTATATTAAAAATTTATTCCATTATTTAATTTTTCTTTTTTTATAAATATCATTCCTTTTTTCCTTATCAGATAAACAGAAATACTTGCAGTTATAGGGACTGTCAAGACTATTCCTATACTTCCAGATAAGGCCTGAATAAGTTCTATTGCTATAATAGGCATATTTATAAACTGTTTAGTATTCATCTGAAATCCCCAGATCATCAGCATCATATTGAGTGAACTTCCTGTGAAAGCCAAAATCAATGTATTAGTCATGGTACCCATTATATCTTTCCCTATATCCATAAGAGACATAAATAAATCATCTAGGTGGATATCTGGGTTTCTTTTACACAATTCATTACACGATGATGCTATCGACATAGCTACATCATTTATAGCTCCTAAGGACGCTATCAATATAGAGGTAAACATAAGCCCATCTATCTTTACTTGATAATCTGCAGCCAGATATAAAATCTGTTCTCCTTTTTCCATGTGGATTCCTGTCAATTTAGATAAATTTCCAAAAATGTAGGAGATTATTCCAGATATCATTACCCCTGCGATAGTTCCCAGTATAGCTGAATAGGTTTTTCTATTAAAATCACCTATCAATAAAAACGTTACTATTGTTATTATTGAACAGAGTAATATTGCCCAGGGAATTGGATCTCCCCCTCTAAATATTATAGGTATGAGAACAAATATTATAATTACTCCTGTAAATATAAGAGCTAATATTGATTTAGCACCGCTTAAACGTCCAAAAACAAGCAATGTTAAGCAAAACAATCCAATCAATAGGTAAATATATCGATCCATCTTATAGTTATAGAACCATACATGTTCCTTTCCATCTTTTTCCCTAATTGTAAATATAGCTTTCATCCCTGGTTTAGCAAATATATTATGTCTATTGCTCAAAACATTTATCACACTATACACTTTATCTTTATGTATCCCCTCTAATATCTTAACATCTATCTTTTGTTTCCCAACATATCTTCCAGGAATCAAAGGATCCGGATTTATAGTTTCTTCCTTTATAGATAAAACTTCCCCATCTACAAATTCATAGGTAAAATATTTTTTCACTCCGAAATTTTTATTTACTGCTAGTGATGTATAAATTATCCCTACAATAGATATGAATACCACAACTATCAATATTTTTTTATGTTTCGTCATCCTAAAATCATCCTTTTTTTATTATTTTAAATCAATTTTGTATTTTTATATTGCATTTAAGTATAAACTAAGCTACTATTTTTTTCAAGTTTTATAAAAGATTAAACAAAAAAAGTCATCAAAATTAATTGATGACTTCAGTATCTATTTGTTATTTTATAAAACATAGAGTTTAAACCTATGACAACTCGATTATAAGTCAATGCTCTACTTCTAAAATTGATAGCTCATATTTTTTTCCAAAAAATAAAAAAGACTTGGCAAGTTCCTATCCTCCCAAGGGGCTGCCCCCTAAGTACTTTCGGCGTTTACGGACTTAACTTCTGGGTTCGGAATGTGACCAGGTGTACCCCCGTAGCTTTTCTTACCAAGCTTACTTTCTTATGAATATTTAATTAAACATTCAAAACTATATAATAATGTTTTTTCTAAAATTAACTCTTTCATTCTAAATCAATTTTGCTTTAGGTTAAGTGTTCGTCATATTAGTATTGGTCAGCTAAAGACTTCACAGCCCTTACACCCCCAACCTATCAACCTCGTAGTCTCCAAGGTGACTTATCAATGATAGAATACTTATCTCTGAGTTGGCTTCCCGCTTAGATGCTTTCAGCGGTTATCCATTCCAAACGTGACTACCCAGCTATGCCATTGGCATGACAACTGGTACATTAGAGGTTTGTCCATCCCGGTCCTCTCGTACTAAGGACAGATCTCATCAATATTCTTACGCCTACAGTGGATAGGGACCGAACTGTCTCACGACGTTCTGAACCCAGCTCACGTACCGCTTTAATGGGCGAACAGCCCAACCCTTGGGACCTTCTCCAGCCCCAGGATGCGATGAGCCGACATCGAGGTGCCAAACTTTGCCGT
>NZ_JBFHGC010000465.1:0-2317 GCF_041583315.1 Ilyobacter sp.
GGTACCGTTTCCAATGGCTATTATATCTATGTCGTACTGATCTATATATTTTATTATTTTATTCTTCGCCTGTTCCAGCTGCTTCGGGTTGTGCATTCCCTCTACCAGATAAAGGACATCATCACATTTGAAAAAACCATCCTTATCTATAACTACAGTTTTGCACCCCGTCCTGTAAGCCGGGTCTAATCCCAAAATATTTTTATCCTGAAGAGGCGGCTGCATAAGAAGATTTTTCAGATTTTCTTTGAAAGACTCTATTGATTCTCCCTCGGCCTTTTCTGTAAGAATGTTTCTTACCTCCCTCTCTATGGAAGGCAGAATAAGTCTGTCAAGGGAATCCTTTATTATCTCAAGGTAGAAGTCCTTCAGACCTTGATTTTTATACTCCCTCAAAATCATATTCTCAATGAATGATCTTGTCTTATCGTCAAATTTTATTGAAACATTGAGTATCTTTTCATTTTCCCCTCTGTTCACAGCCAGTATTCTGTGGGAAGGTATTTTTGAAACAGCCTCATTATATTCATAGTAATCCCTGTAGACCTGTTTTATATCCAGCTCAGGTGCTTTTTTTGTGGCCTTGGAATAAAGAGATGCGGATTTTTGCATTCTTCCTCTGATCTCCTCTCTAAACAGAGGATTCTCTGAGTTCTCCTGGGCTAAGATCAGCTTTACACCTTCTATAGCTTCTTCTGTAGTCTTTACGTCTTCTGACAAAAACTCCTCTGATTTTTTCAGGAGCTCGTCGTAAGTTAATCTTCCCAAAGCCAGCTTTGCAAGAGGCTCTAGACCCTGATCCTTGGCTATATCTGCCTTGGTTTTTTTCTTTCTTTTGTATGGAAGATAGAGATCCTCTACCTCCTGGAGTTTTTCAGCCTTCAGAATTTTACCTTTCAGTTCCTCTGTCAGCTTGTCCTGCTCCTCTATACTTTTAAGCACCTCTTCCTTCCTTTTCTGAAGGTTTCTGAGGTAATTCATTCTTTCAAGAATATCTCTGATAACTGTTTCATCGAGATCCCCTGTAAGCTCTTTTCTGTATCTTGCCACAAAGGGAACCGTAGCACCTTCGTCTAAAAGTTTTATAGTGTTTTCTACCTGATGAGCCTTTATTTTCAGCTCTTTGGCAACTGTATCATAAAAAACAGACATCTATACCTCCCCGACTACCTTTGAAAAATAAAGCTGACCTCATTTTTTAGAGATCAACCTGCATTTTCTTTATGTTTCTCATTAACCAATGAATTTTTAACAAAGATTCCTCATTATATCATAAACAAATTTGTTTGTCTAACTTCATTCCCCTGTCTTTTAGGGCTTTTTTTACATGGAACTCTCCGTTGACAACTGCTTTTATTTTATATATACTTTTTAAATAAAAATATACTATAATTACTGATAGAGTTACAGTATATTTTTCCATTGATTTTTTTAAATTGCATTACTTTTCACCGGGGAAAAGTAATACTAGTTATAATAAGCTCAACTGATTTTTAAATATAATATCTTTATGTGGAAAAGGAGGATTAATAATGAGAAAAGAGTTTCTGCTTAGCAGACAGAGTGCCATCATAAACTTCACTGCCAAGTATTGCGACACGAGAGAAAAACTCCTTGACAGCCAGGCATTTAAGACGGTTTTGACCTCATACATGGAAATTATAAAAAATAAGGACAATGCCGTATACAACTACTTTATAAAAAGATCGGATAATAATTTTGACGACATGGTGGACAACCTTATAGTTGTTTTCAAGCTGCTTTTGGTCCTGCAGGTGGAAGATATCTCAAAAATAGATTCAAAATATGCCCTGTACTTTGACGAAAAAGAATACTTTGTAGAGCTTATTGAGGGAATATATTCCTTCTGGAGAAAGCTGGAAAGATATTCTGTGGTGTCAAACAGAAGACAGGGAGAGGGTCTGCAGAATGTGGGATTTATAGAGGCAAACAACAACTTCAGTAACATGATCCTAGGCGTATACAGACGTATAGAGGAGACTGTCATAGGCTATCAGCACAGGGTCTACCGTCAGCTCCCTGCAGGTGCCAATGCTGGACTTATTGTAAATGAAGTGAAGTGGCCATGTCCTCATGAATACTCTTTTCTTGAAAGAGTCCCTTTTATAGAAACTATAATTCTAGAGCCTCCTTTTATCATCTATCCCAAAAAAAACAAGAGAGAGGGAATAGCAGAGGAGGTCTTTACATCTCCACTGTCAGAAGCCTCTGTAAATGAACATCACTGGTTCTGCTATCCTGCAAAGGTGGGAACTCTGCTGGCCTATGTATATTTTCATAAGGATTTCATGTGTCA
>NZ_JBFHGC010000466.1:0-2314 GCF_041583315.1 Ilyobacter sp.
AATGTCATACACTGGCTGTAAATGTAGGGGATACGGAACCTCTATGTGATACTTTTATGGCTGGGCCGTCAAAGGGTGGTTTTGAAGAGGTTATCGGCGGTATAGGGGCTTGTAAAGTTTCAGGATGTTCTTTCAACAAATCCTATGAATGTACATCTAAGGGTGTTCATATGTCTCTTGTTGGTGATCATGTGGATTGTAAAACCTATCACAAAAAATAGTAATTTGCCTTTCCTAAGCTAAAAAATGCTGTCTGAAATTATTCAGACAGCATTTTGCTTTTCTTTCCCAAAAGTTTTTCGTAAATTTCCTTTTCAAGGTCTAAAAGTTCTCCGGTCTTTAGTATCCTATTTTTTCTAGGAGTTGCTATGTCATAACTAGAAACTATCTTCATGGGATCCTTATCTAGGATAAATATCCTGTCACCTATAAACAGAGCCTCCTGTATATCATGGCTTATTATTACCATGGTTTTTGATTCTCGGGATATATTATCAGATATCTCCTCTATAATCTTTAATTTCAAAAGCATATCAAGGGATCTCAAAGCCTCGTCCATAAGTATGGTTTCTCCCCCATGATAAAAAGCCCTTGCTATGGATACTCTCTGTTTTTCTCCTCCGCTCAGATTTCTTGCAAGGGTTCCTGACTTAGATGCCACATGAAATCTCTCTAGAATATCATTTATATTTTTTCCATGGGAAGGTATCAGTCTCAGGTTCTCCTCCACTGTGAGCCAGGGAATGAGCCTGTCCTCTTGAAATATATAGCTCACTTTCCCCTCTATATCAACTTTCCCCCTATACTCCTTGTCCAGAGAAGACAGAATATTAAAAAGGGTGCTCTTCCCGCATCCTGAAGGTCCTAAAAGTACAGAGACTTTGTTTTTTTCAAAGTCTATATTAAAATTATCCATCACTTTTTTAGATTCGTAGTTTTTATAAAGATTTTCAACTTTTATCATAAATATCTTCCCCACTTTATTTTTATGACTCTGCTTATGAGTTTTTCCAGTAATCCTGTGAGAATTATCAGATATATAGTCCATGCCAGAAGAGAGCCTGTCTCTATATTTATCCAGGCCATATTCATTCTCCCCCCTATACCTCGAGGAAGACGTCCTATGATCTCAGCTGTTGCAAGGACTTTTAGAGAGGAGTTGACTGTTATCTTTATCCCCCCCAAAAGATGAGAGAGCATAGAGGGCAGCATTATCTTTGAAAATATACCCTTTTCATCCACCCCATATGCAGCGGCCATCTCCAGTAACTTTTTATCTGTGCTCTCAAGACCGTGAAATGTGCTTATTGTTATCACAGGAAGGGTAAACATCCCCAGAATAAAATACGGGATTATTTCAGATGGGAACCATAGCAATGCCAAAAGAACCCACGATATAACCGGTGTTGCCTGAAGAATTGTTATAAAGGGCCACAAAAAACTTTTTGCAGTGCTGTTTTTAAAAATCCCCATCCCGCAAAGAACTCCTGCCAAAAGAGAGATCAAATAAGCTATGAAAAACCTGTAAAGAGTAATTCCTGTCTCCAGGATGCCGCTGGTATTAAATATTTCATTTCTGAAAACATTTAAAATCTCCAAAGGAGAGGGAAGTATCAGAGGATCTGCATTCATAGAAGCTATCTGCCAAAGAATAAAAAGGAAAATCACTCCCTTAAAATTCTTACCAGACATAGAAATCATCTCCAGGAAGTTTTATCCCGAGAGCCTTGAGATAATTTTCCACAGAGATTTTACACCCTGTATCCAGAGTCAGATTCATGTATTTTACAGATTCTCTCAGCTCCTCTATACTTAGCCCCAGCGAAAACTCCTCAATGGCTTTTTTGAGAAGTACACTGTTTTCTTTTCTCTCAAGGGCTTTTCTGTAATTCTCCGAAAATTTATCTATCTCTCTACTTTTTTTATCATAGACATTGCCCCTTACAAATATTCCAACCTGGGGAATATTTTTTCCCTGCCACATATCTTTCATCTCTGACACTCTTTTAAAATCTTTATTTTTACTAAGCACCATAGTAGCCAAAGGCTCTGGAAGTATCATATTGTCTATTTTTCTTGTCATGGCAAGTTTTGCTATCTCACCTGATGATCTGTAGTTTATCTCAGGCGAAATCCCCCTGTTTTTTAAAATAATTCTTGTAATAACATCTGGAGATGACCCCTGTCCCCCTATATAGAGCTTTTTCCCGTTCAACTCCTCTATACTCCCGACACTCTTAGAGAGAAAAGACAATAGCCCCCTGCTGGTGACTCCTACAAGTCTTATATCCACACCTTTATTATGGAGATTTGC
>NZ_JBFHGC010000467.1:0-2308 GCF_041583315.1 Ilyobacter sp.
ACCTTCAGAAGTCTCCGCCAATTGAGGGTGGTCTTTGGATCCGCACACCGGGCAGGATTCCCCCTCTTTCAGATCTTTTGCCATTTTCCATGCTATCTGTCCATCTCGTACTTCACAGGCCTTTTTCAGTTCATCTTCCTTTAAGGAAAGTGATTTTTCAATTGTACTCTTTATTTTTTCTGATTCTGACAGCTCAGCTTCAAGGAATTTGACATCCTTTTCCAAAAGCTCCACTTCTTTCCTCTCTAAAGTAAGAGTTTCCATACTCTTTCTGGTATTCTCCAGGGCATCCTTGTCTTCATCTCCTAGAGCCTCAAGCTTCCCGGTGACCTCTGCGAGATTGATATCGTTTTCTTTTGCATTCTCTTCAAGGATTTTTAGAAGTGTCTCTGTCTGGGAAATTTTTTCCCTCAGAAGATCCAATTCATGATTCAGTTCTAAAAACTTTTCCCCTTTGTGAACCCCGTTGCTCACAGCTTCATATTCCTCTGGATTCAAGAGAATCTTACGATCTCTTTCCATCCTTTCATTTTCAGAATCTTCCAGTTTTCCGAGAGTCTCTGCCAGCATTTCCATACTGTTTTTCTTAGCTGAAAGATCTTTATCCAGTAATTTAAGATTGCTTTGATATTCTTTTATATCCTCTTGACACTTTGATAGTTTATGGAAAAAATCCATCACCTGGGCTGACTTCTCACCTTTTTTTATTTTTTCCTCAGTGTGTTCTGCCTCGACTTTATGGGATGCCAGATCCAGTTTCTCATCTATAATCTCACTTTTTTCTCTGATAAGTTTATAGATTTCCTCCTTCTGGAAATAATCTTTCATGAAAATCTCATATTTTTCCACGAGATCTTCTTTTGCACGCCGAAGTATTTTAAATTCATCTTTTTTTACCTGCAACTCTTCTGGTGTGGCATCTCCCTTACCCAGAATAATATTGTTCAGTGCGGCCACATCTTTTTCCTTAGAGTTTTTTTCATTGGAAAGTTTTCCCATGAGTTTCTTACCGTATTCCTCCAGGCCGAAGACTCTTTCCAGCATATCCCTCTTCTCTTTTCCTGTGAGTTTCAGGAACTCGCCGAATTTTCCCTGAGGAAGTACCACAGATCTTGTAAAATCATCCATAGACAGGCCTATTATCTCCCCTATACGACTATTTACATCACTGACCTTGTCAGCCTCTACATCGCCGTTCACTAAAAATCTGGCCTTGGACTGTCCCAGTTCTTTTTTGTTTTTTTTCTTGGGAAAGGTCCTCTCCACGAGATACCTGTCATCTCCTATGAAAAATTCATAGGCCACCATTATTTTTTCAGCCCCTATATTTAAGAGATCTATGAGTGTGTCCTTTTGGGTATCCTTTATCCTGACTACATTCCCGTAAAGAGCCAGGGTCAGGGCATCCAGTATAGTGGACTTACCGCTTCCGGTCTCCCCGAATATACCAAATAACCCGTGTTCGGTAAGTGCTTCAAAATCTATAATCTGTTTTTCCCTAAAGCTCTGCAGTCCTTCAATTTCAAGTTTTATAGGTCTCAACTATTCCACCTCCCCTGTGATCTTCATAAAGACTTCCATAACTTCTTTTGAAGGTTCGCTATTTCTGTTTTTTTTGTAGAAGTTTTTAAAGGCTGTTGTTATATTCTCAGGGGTATATTCATTTATTTCAAAGGAATTATTTTCCTCCCACATCACTTTGGGTATTATCTCTATCACGTTTTTATTGGCTTTTATTGATCTTACTTCGTTACTGTCAAGGGGTCTGTCTGTAACTATCTCAAGATAGATCCATTCTTCCTCCCCCTGGAGAAAATCTGATTTTGCAATGGCATTTTCAATGCCCTCTATACGATATCTCTTTATAGGTTTATAATTTTCCACCTCTATAGCCTTTATCTCAGTTTCCAGTCCCCCATTTAAAACTGCAGTATACACTTTTTTCGGATATCTGTTCTCACTGACTCTGTACTCTATAGGAGACCCTGGATATACTGCCCTCTTTTTTTCAAAATACATAGGTCTGTGGATATGCCCCAGGGCTATGTAGTCTGCATCTGGAAGATCTCTGAGGTTGACAGCCATGCTCCCTCCAAGCTCGATAGACCTCTCATCACCATCCCCGGAGGAACCTGTGAGAAATATATGTGTCATTATTATTCCCGGAATCCCTTCTGGTTTCTGATCTATGCCCTGGCTCAGTATCTCACCGATTCTCTTACTGTAGCTCATCTGATCTTCTGAGTCGCTGATTTCGGTAAATCTTTCTCCCAGAGATTTTTCACCGGGATAAGGCAGTGCATAAATA
>NZ_JBFHGC010000468.1:0-2308 GCF_041583315.1 Ilyobacter sp.
AAAGTAGGAGATATAATTATTTTAGATGGAGAAGAGATATATACTGAAGAAAAAATAGGGGTTGTAAAAGTAACCTCCTATATAAATGGAAGAGAAGGATCCATTTGTGAATTTATAGGTGAAATTCCTAATATAAACAAAATAGAAGTGATAGTTAGAGAAATTTAATTATAAATTACATTTTAAGAGTATCTACAAAAAATTAAATATTGAGGGAGAGTTTCATGAAAAAAATTATTTTATCAATTGCAATTGCCAGTATATTGGGAGTATGTTCACCAACAGAAATTATCGCCAAAACACCGGAAAAAACAGCAATACTTTTACCTATTAATAATACAAATGACCAACGTACTGCTGAACTACTGTGGAATAACTTATCAACTAATATTTATGAACATGATCATAACAAACTTATCAGTCCAGAAAAAACAAAAGTTCTTATTCAGGGTGCCGGTTACAGTTTTGGAGATCAATTAACCCAATTGGATTCTCCTGAAAAGAGGATAGCATTACAAAATAAAATGGGAACAGACGGTCTTATCTTTATAACTGTAGATGATGTGAATGTATCTTTAAAGAAAAATCCATTGAAACCAACAACTATAAAAAATATCAAAGGAAAAGCTGTATTATATGTAGACGGTATTGAAGAAAAAGAATTTAATATCGAGGGAATTGAAACCGAAAAAATATCTGGAACAGCCTTAAAAACGATACTCATAATAGCTGGAAGTATTGCAACAGATCATAATGGTTTAGCAACTGTGGCATCCATTGCCGCAATTTCTGACCCGGTTATTAGAGGAGAAGTTATTGATGGAGTTTTAGCTCTATCTGGACCTTTAGGAAATAAAATAGAAACATTATTATTTGAAAAAGGAATTCTCAAAGAAAATCCTTATAAAAAAGCTATAGATAATGCCGTCGCTAGTGTGGCAGAAGATATCGAAAAAAATATTTAAGGATCTTTCAAAAATTACATGTAAATTATATTCTCTTTCATTATAGGTGGTCCAGCTGGATCACCTTTTTAAATTAAATATTTATCCATTCTCATCGCATTCCTATATTATTAAAAAATATAAAATACTGACTTTAGTCTGCAGAACTGTATCTACTTCTGTCTATAATCAATTATACAAGATTTATCAATAATCTCTCTTTCAACCTGCTTATATTTGTGCTAAAATCATTATTAAGGACTATCGGTATGAAAAGTAACTTACGGGGATATATACTCATTCACAATCAAACCAGAGGAGGAAAACAGCAATGAAGAAAAAAATATTTATCTTATGCCTCACTGCTTCAATGATTTTTGCACAGGGGTGTACTAACATAAAAAGTATGACTTCGTCATCAACATCTGCAACCACTCAGGAGAATATAGCTTCTGCCGTAGATGTAAACGAAGAGATCTTTGCGAGCGGAGATGCACGTATAGAGGAGAGCGGAAAAGGTGTGGCAAAAATGAGGGCAAAACAAGCCGCCAGAGAAGAGCTTAAGAAAAAAGTCTTTAAAGAGAGTGAAACTATCCTTAAAGCCTACCTTCTAGAGATCAATTTCTACAGTAAAAAAATATCCGACCAGGTGTTAAAAGACCTAGGAGAATATGTTGCTGAAGGTGTCCTTTTCGGAGCCCAAGAAAAAACCTCATGGAGTGAAAATAATAAAATGTTTGTAGTTCTTTCTGTAGATAAAAATCAAGTTCCATTAAAAACAAAAGAGACCTTCATAGGTCATATCGACAGCATTCAGTCAAAATTAAAAGAAGTCAGACAAAAAATTCAGAGTATTCCTGTAGAGGGAGAGTCTCCTTCACAAAATACAAGTTTTGAAAACAGTGACGAAGAAATTATGCTAGAGGAAAAAGCTCCTCTTCTTGAAGATTCTAATGAATTTATAGATGTTCAGCTATAAAAAAATCCGGAAATATCCGGATTTTTTTATTCTACAGTTTTACCTGATTGATTATATTCTTCAAAAAATCAGCTGATCTTTTCAGCTCTTCCTGCTCCTCTTTACTGAGTTTCAGATCTAAAATCCTGGATACCCCGTGCTTGTTTATAATTGCAGGTACCCCCATGACCACATCTTCCACCCCGTAGGCTTTTTCAATATAGCTCCCTACAGGTAGTATAGAATTTTCATTTACTGCAATTGCCCTTACTATTCTGTAGGTACTTGCTGCTATCCCGTGATTTGTATTTCCTTTTTTCAAAAATATGTCATACCCTGATTCCAGAACCTCCTTCTTCATCTCCTCTTTATTTATTCTTTCATAATTATTTATATCTGCAAAGGT
>NZ_JBFHGC010000469.1:0-2304 GCF_041583315.1 Ilyobacter sp.
AAGAAAAATATACTTCCTAGACATTTGAAAATTCTTGACCTTTTGGTTACTTTTCTGTCAAGAGAAAAGTAACAGACTTCTGTAGAAATTCAATAATTCAATTAAACCGAAAATAATAAAAAGGAGGTTAACTATGAAAAAAATAGAGAGAGCCACCATCATCGTACTAGACAGTGTCGGTGTGGGATATCTTCCTGATGCTGAAGAGTTTGGTGATGTAGGAGCAGATACTTTTGGAAATATATCCAGAGAGTGTGGAGGACTCAATATACCCAACATGGAAAAAATGGGTATAGGGAATCTAACTGAAATCACTGGTGCTAAAAAAATAAAAGATACTATAGGGGCCTACGGAAAAGCCATGGAAAAGGCAAAGGGAAAAGATACAACTACAGGTCACTGGGAAATGGCAGGAGTAATAGGTGATAAACCTTTTCCTACATATCCAGACGGATTCCCGGAAGAGGTACTAGATGAACTGGAAAAAAGAACCGGGAGAAAAATACTTTGTAACAAACCGTATTCAGGAACGGCCGTAATAGATGAATATGGTGAGGAACAATTAAAGAGCGGAGCGTGGATAATCTATACATCTGCTGACCCTGTACTTCAGATAGCAGCAAATGAAGAGGTAATTCCATTAGCTGAACTTTATAAGGGGTGTGAAACAGCTCTTGAAATATGTATGGAAAAATCCCCGGTGGCAAGGGTAATAGCCAGACCTTATGTGGGAAAAAGCAAAGGTAATTTTGAGAGAACTCCAAAGAGGCACGACTATTCTGTAAAACCTCCTAAGGCTACTGTGCTTGACAGACTCAAATCTGCAGGAAAAGATGTAATAGCCATAGGAAAGATAAGCGATATATTTGCCGGAGAAGGTATAACAGATACAAGAGGTACAAACAAAGACGATAAAGACGGTATATTAAAGACGATAAAAGCCTTGAAAGAAAACAGCAAGGGACTTATTTTTACAAATCTTGTGGACTTTGATATGAAATTCGGACACAGAAGAGACCCTAAGGGGTATAAAGAGGCAATAGAACAGTTTGACAGGTATCTTCCTGAGATAATGGCTAATATGAAAGATGATGAAGTACTGATAGTTACTGCAGATCACGGATGCGACCCTACTTATGAAGGGACAGATCATACAAGGGAATATATCCCTATCCTGGTATACGGGAAAGAGGTAAAGGGAGGGGTTGACCTGGGAATAAGGACTACCTTTGGAGATATAGCTGCAACCGTAGAAGAACTTCTTCTGGGAAACAGTATAGAGGGAAGTTTTGCAAAAGATTTGTATTGATCTAAATGTATACTGACAATAATAAAAAGTGAATTCAGATAATTTTTAAAATATATTGGGAGGTATGAGATGAGCATACATATAGCTGCTAAAAAAGGTGAAATTGCAGAGACGGTACTTCTGCCCGGAGATCCTCTGAGGGCAAAATGGATCGCAGAAACTTTTCTTGAAGACACAGTGTGTTACAATACTGTGAGGGGAATGTACGGTTATACAGGAACTTATAAAGGGAAAAAAGTATCGGTGCAGGGGACAGGTATGGGAGTTCCGTCTATATCTATATATGTCAACGAACTTATAAGAGAATACGGAGTAAAAAACCTCATAAGAGTGGGATCAGCCGGGTCTTATCAAGAGGATGTAAAAGTGAGGGACATAGTGATAGCCATGTCTTCTTCTACAAATTCAGGTGTAAATAAACTAAGATTCAACGGAGCAGATTTTGCCCCAACTGCATCTTTTGAACTGTTTATGAAGGCAGTGGAAACAGCTAAGGAAAAGGGAATAGAAATAAAGGCCGGAAATGTATTTACTTCAGATGAATTTTATCAGGATAATTTTGAGGATTATAAGAAATGGGCAGCTTTCGGAGTCCTCTGTGTGGAGATGGAAACGGCAGGCCTCTATACAGTGGCTGCAAAGTACGGTGTAAATGCTCTTACTATCCTCACAATATCTGATTCCCTAGTAACAGGGGAAGAGACAACATCTGAAGAGAGACAGAGTACATTCAGTGAGATGATGGAAATAGCTCTAGGTACACTGGAAAAATAACACTGTAAATATTTTGGGATATCTCAAGGTGGTACAGGTGACTCTTTTGGAGGTGAATGCGATGCTGATAAATGAAAAAGAGATATTAGAACTGATAGACGAAGCTATAGAGGCTAGGGAAAATGCTTACGTAAAATATTCCGGATTCAAGGTCGGGGCGGTGGTTGTCGACGAGAAAGGCAATCATTATAGGGGTGCCAACGTGGAAAATGCTTCTTACG